>DASZXF010000572.1:0-3943 GCA_035546055.1 Ktedonobacteraceae bacterium | reverse complement strand
GCTGACCCTGCTTTTGATCGTGGTCGGCTTTGTCGGGCTGACTCAGCAGGCGGGTATTCACACCGCCCAGGCTCATGCGCTTGAGGGCCAGCAAAAATGGCAGCAGGCCATCAATGAGTATCAACTCGGCGGACAGGGTTCTCCCTCTTCCGAGGATATTGCGCGCACCTATAACGAGTGGGGCAAGGCGCTGATAAGTACGAATCAGTACGCCGATGGCATCGCAAAGTACGAAACGGTCATTAGCAATTATAGCCAGGCGCCGAGCGGTTTTACGCAGGCCAAACAGAACGCAGTCGAGGCCTATGTTGCGTGGGCGCAGTCGGCAGAGCAGGATAAGAAATACGATCAGGCCACGCAGCACTACGACAAGTTGCTTGCGGCCTCCTATTGTGATAGCGCCTGCCAGTCGAAATATGGTGATGCTGACGCCAACGATTATTATAAACTGGCGGAGGGGAAGCTCACCCAGCAGCCGCCCGACTACGCTGGCGCGGTCGCTGCCTTTAATCAACTGACCACGCGTTTTGGCACTTCGTCGTATAGTAAGCAGGCCCATGCCGACTATGCCAAAGCGCTCTGGGGAGATGGCCAGCAACTTCTGGGCACCACCTGCTCATCGGCGCTGACCCTCTATCAGCAGTTGTCCTCGCAGTTCTCGGATACGCCGGAGGGGCAGCAGGCTACCACCGCGTTGAAGCAGTCGGTAAAGGTCAAAGGGCATTTTACCTCAAATATTCCGTCAGGGAATGCAGTGCCCTTTGTTTCGCTGGTCCAGGACTTTTCGACAAATATAACCTCGGCTCAGCTCACGGAATTGCTGGATAAATCGCCGCAAACGATTGTGGACAGCAACGGTGATTTTGTCTTCTCCTCGGTCAAGCAGGGGAACTATTACCTGCTCTGGGGCGTGCTCAATAAGACTTCCGGCGGCGGGCGCGTTTTGCTGAGCCATAACTATCCTGCCCTGGTTGGACCTCTGTGCGCCTTCGATTTTGGCAGCATCAACGAGAGCTTCCCCAATCTCTGATGCTTATCTTGCCGGCCGGGAGGAGATGGCCGATTTCAGGGGCGAGTTGAAAAACATGGATGAGCCTGGTGAAACGCCAGGCTCATCTTTATGGTTGATAGCCTATCGTGGTATGTTAAATTGCCAGGTGACGTTTGTTCGTGTATCATACAAGGTGGCGAATGGATAGATATGGAGGTCAACGTTTATGTTGTGTGCCAGATGCGGTGCCATGAATGAAGAAACAGCCCCGTATTGCGGCGTTTGTGGCGCCCCACTCACCAGAAAATCTGAAGCTTTACCAGCTTTTACGCCAGCGGACTATCCAGAAGATAGAAGTGCGGCTGGAAAAGCGCGCGCAATTGATGAGTTTCCTACTATACATCTGCCCGGAATGTTTCTGCCTTCGGCCAGTACGCCATCTGGACTCCTGTCTGCTCACCAGGCAGAAACGCCGGATGCGGGGCAAAGCCTGGCGGCTCACACTCCTCCTGCAGACATGCTTGCCGCCACGCCACCGCTCTCAACAGGGCTAACACCTCGCCCCTTTCCGTCTGCTGGCCTTCAGCTTGCCAGCGATCCGCAGTTCGCGTTTGCGGATCTGGCCGATTACCCCACCAGCACCAGCGTGCCAGTTCCGCCAGTCTCTTCACCAATAGCTACGACTCCTGATATATCCGCTCAGTTCGCGCCCGGCTTCGGGTTTGCCGACCAGGGAAGCAGCATGGCCTCTGCCGGGCAGACAAATGCTGATGAGGTCCATGCGTTTGTACGACCTCTACCACGCTGGCTGATTCTGGGTGGTCCTCTCGCCGGGGCTGCTCTGCTCGCTGGCCTGGTCTTTTTGAACACCGACTGGGCCACCGGCGCCACCATCGCCGCTATGGTCGCGATCATGCTGGCTATTTTGCTGGGTATTGCCACCGGCGTGCGCGTAGCGCTGGGTTTGCTCCAGGCCACGAATCCGCGCCGACGTTCGCAGATGCTCAGTACCGCTCTCCTGGTTCTGCTGCTCCTGCTTGTGAGCGGCCTGGGGATTGGTCAGCAGAATAACCTGCATCTGATGCAGGGCCACTATCTCGAAGGACATCAAAGCTGGGCGGCGGCCATTCAGGCGTATCAGGCGGGTGGCGAACGCTCAAGCTCCTCGGCTGATGTGGCACGTACCTACGTTGAATGGGGCCAGGCGCAGATCAAGCAGCAGGATTACGCCGGGGCCGTGACGAGTTTTCAGACGGTGCTCACCCATTATCAGCCAGTGACAGGAGCGGTAAAGCAGGCCAGAACAGGCCTCATCACCGCGTATCTGGGGTGGGCGGATCAGGCGGCGCGGCAACAAAATTATGCGGGCGCGGTAGCTCATTATAACGCCCTGCTCTCCCTGACCTTCTGCGATGCCCCGTGCGCCCGGCAGGCCTCGTCCAAAAATGCCACGGCCTATTATCATCTGGCCGAGCAACAACTGACGCAACAGCACTATATCCAGGCCGTCGATGCCTATCAAACCCTGGCCACGCGTTTCCCGGATGCGCCCGAAGCAGGCCAGATTCACGCACATTATGCTCAGGCTTTATGGGGCAAAGGCCAGCAACTTCTCCAGAGTGCCTGCGCCGATGCCCTGGCCGCCTATCGTCTGTTGACCAGCCAGTTCGCGGATACCGCCGAAGGAAAGCAGGCGGCGAGCGCTTTGACAAAGCCTGTGCCGGTCAAAGGGCGTTTCACCCAGCCGGTGCCGGGTTCTCCTTATCGACCAGCCGCTTACCTGGTTCAGGGGCTGGTGGTCGGTATTCAGCAGTACCAGTTCCCGCCTTTGCTGGCCCATGCGCCCGAAGCCAGCATCCAGGGCGATGGCACCTTCACCTTCGCCTCTGTCCCGCAGGGCACCTACGAACTGGTGTGGAGTAGCGATAACGCCCTGCACTTTTACTACTCCTACAGCGGCAAACAGGTACTCTACGTGGCCCATGTAGGTCCGCTCTGCGCCTTTGATTATGGCGATATCAATCAAGCTATTCCGGTCAATTGAGCGGATTAAGGATAGCGCCAGAGCATTCTTCCGTCAGTGATACGCAGTACAACGAGCGTATTGGTGAGATTGAGAAGAAAAAGCAGATCAGATGGGCTGTGAATTTGCTGAATGATAGTGGTTCCTGCTGGCGCGGAAAAACTCCAGAGATGTTTGCCATCGGCAATGCGCCAGGCATCGACCTGGCCCCGGTTCTCTATGGTATAGAGGGTGCCAGCCTGAAAAAATGGTACGGGGACCGGCTCTGCCGTCTGCCATAACACATGCCCATCGTTGCTACTGAGTGCGTAGAGAGGTGATGTCATCTCGCTGTCAGCGTCATAAAGCAGCAGTGTATCCCCCTGCATGGTAAGAGTAGCAGTTATCGCTGCCCCGTTTTTGAGCGCTTTTATCTGCCTTTGCCAGAGAGGATAGCCATCGTTGAGACGCAGGCAGACCAGCGTAGCATCTGCCTGGAGCAGGTAGCCGAAACCGTTTGCGGTGATAAAGCTCCTGATAGATGAGCCATTGCTGGCATGATAAGTCCAGAGCTTATGCCCATCGTTGCTCTGTATGGCTGTCAGCTTTGTTTCCAGCATCTCTGTCGCATAGATTGTGTCTGCTGTTTCTGCGTATATCTGCGTCTCCCCTGAAAATGAATGGCTCCAGAGACGCTGACCGTCGGGCAGATGAAAGGCCTGGATAGTCGGAGACACTGACGCCGTTTGCTGCCCCGTATATGAAGCAGAAAAAGTCGATGGCATCGTATACACGATTTGTCCGTCGATTGCGAGAAACGAGGGGAAAGAGGTCGCTGGCAAAGCGAGGACTTCATGCCCGTTGTTAGCATCCAGAATATAGGTTGCGTTATCAGTAGAGGAAAACGTGACGAAGCCATCATGAACTGATAAAGCTTCTCTCCAATAAAG
>DASZXF010000571.1:0-3527 GCA_035546055.1 Ktedonobacteraceae bacterium | reverse complement strand
CATACTGTATCATTTCTTTGTTGCAGGATTATTTTCTTACCTCCAGAGGTTATAAAAGGTGATGCTAATAGTGTAGCTTCTTCCTGGAGGTAGCTGTGAGAATCGTCAAGTTTTTTTTCTCTTGTCATCTTGCCTCTCTGGCTGTGGCTCTCTGTGGCCTTTTGCTGGTGATGCCTCATCCAGAACTGTGGAGCAATGACCCGGCCCGTGTGGAGGTCTGGCAGTGGCTTTTGCATACTGCCAGCGTGCTGCAAATCGTCTTTGGCGCGGCCACCATGTTGTTTTTCGGCTGGCTGTGTGTTGGTCCGCGCAAGACTCTGCTCTTTTTTCTGGCTTCGCTGCTGATTTCCCTGCTGCTGGGTCTGCTGATTATCAGTAAAACGATGCTGCTGGGAGTCTTCGCGCCTTCGATGGCCTCGACCTTTTCCACTGGCGGCCTGGGCATCGCTTTTACCCTGCTGGCCTGGTTCTACATGGGCTTTACGTCCTATCTGCTGGCCAGCAAACTGGCGAGCCGGCTGGGTCTGCGCCATCTGACCTTCTGGGCGCTGGTCCTGGGCACGTATTTTCTCATCGCCTGGATCGCGATCCTCAATGCGGCGCTGGCCCATGTCTCTGTGCCCATGCTGCCATCAGTGCTGCCTATCTACGGTTCCGCTTTTGGTCTGCCGGTCTACAATGTGCTGAACTGGATTGTCATGGGCGTGGTGTTGCTGGGCGTCGTTCAGTTCTTCTGGCGTGATACCTTGCAGGTGGAGAATCTGGCCGTGGCTGTGCCGGTCGGGGTCTATACGGCCAATCTTGGTTTTGCCATGATTCTCAGCCTGGGCATGGGCCTCTGGTTCCCTCTCTTTCTCTCGGCGCTGTTTGTGCTGGCCCCCGAAACCCTGGCCCTGTATCCGCGCGAGGAGAGCCTGCTGGAAACGCGGGGCGGCGGGCGCGGACGCGGTTTGATCAGTCAGGTCATCTGGCTGATTATGCATGGCTGCACCCTGCTTCTGACTCCTTTTCAGCTTGAACTCAGCGCCGAGGGACTGGAGAATATCCCGCGTTCGGGGCCGGTGCTGATCGCGTCCCGCCATTTTCACTACTTTTACGATGGCTTTATCCTGGTGCGCACGGTGCCGCGCCGTCTGCACACTATCATTTCGCTGGACTGGGTGCGCTCTCAAGCCTTGCGCCTGGTGATTGAACTGCTCTGCGGACTGGCCGACTGGCCGGTGATTCTGCGCGGGTCTGAGATGAGGAAGCGGGTCACGCAGGACAAATGGGTGTACCAGCCGGCGGACAGCCGGCGCTACCTGCGTCAGCTTTTGCGCGCCGCCGCTCGTCTGCTGCGGGCCGGCGAGGTGCTGGTCATTTTCCCGGAGGGCCATCCCAATATCGATCCGCATCCCACGCCCAAGGCCGATCTGGAGGCCTTTTTGCCCTTCCAGCCCGGTTTTGTGAAAATGGTGGAACGCGCGCAGAAAGATGGCCGGACGCAGGTCGCGATTGTGCCGGCGGGCCTGGAGTACAGCCGGGGGCGCGGCAAAAACTGGCGCGCCCGCGTGCGTTTCGGTCCGGCGCTCTTTCTCAAAGACTTCACCAGCAGCGAAGAAGTGCTGCACGCTGTCCAGGAGCGCGTGCAGGCGCTTTCCTATGCTCTGCCCTCCGCCGCGTTGCCCGCGCGTTCCGGCGAGGAGAGGTCCTCATAGCGCCGTCCGTGTCGTGTACTGGTGAAAGGCAGGAGAGCCGCGCGGGCCTGGAGCGACCTGGCGCGTTCCTGGTGAGGAATGCGCCGGCCTTTCCAGGAGCCGCGCTGACCGGTCAGCACCCGCAGCGTCACGTCCAGCGCCATCACGCCGCTGATAATCCAGGCCAGGGGTGCGGTCAGTGCCCAGAGTGGCGCCAGGCCATACTGCCGATCCCAGCGGCGTTTGGTGTCGATCTGAGCCAGCACCGCCAGCGCCGCCAGCCAGAAGGATGCGCGGCGCATCCTGCCCTGTCCGGCGAGGTAGACCAGCGTGCCCAGCGGACCCAGACCGAAGGCGATCAGCGCCAGGGCAATCGGCAGACCACCCAGCGGAAGATGCGAGCGCACAATCTCGCTATAGCAACTCTTGCTCCAGCCCTGAAAAGCGCTTTTCCAGGTCGTCCACTGGCGATTGTGCAGCAGGCCGCGTCCATCGACCATCTCAATGCGCTGGCCGTGATGCTTGAGCTGTTCCGCCAGCGCCAGGTCTTCCACCGCGCAAGAGCGCATCTCCGGCGTATTATACCCTCCTGTGCGCAGATAGCTCGCCTTGCGCAGGAGCATATATTGTCCGAAGGCAAACGCGCGCCGGGAAGCGGGATTTCGCACCTGCGCCGGAGTCAGGCGATGCGCCAGCAAAACCTCTGTCAGCGGCACCAGCAGCGGCGTGGCGGGTCCGCTCAGCGTCATCACATTCATGCCCATGGTCAGCAGATCGGTCTGGTGCTCAAGCGCGTGACCCATCATCAGGCTCAGTGTCTGTGGCTCATGGCGGGTATCGGCATCGGTAAAGAGCAGCCATTCTCCCTCGGCCAGCGTTACCCCCAGGTGCAGAGCGTGGGCCTTGCCCGCCCAGCCAGGGGGAAGATGCTCAACCCGCTGGACGCGCACGCGTGCATCGCGCTCGCACCACCGCGCCAGCAGTTGCGGCGTACCATCGCTTGAACCATCGTCAATGACAAGAATAGAGAAGTTCGGATAATCCTGCGCCGTCAACGAGGCCAGGCAGGCATCGATATGCGCGGCCTCATTGCGCACTGGCAAAATAATGGAAATGTGGGGCGCGGATGTGGGCAGAGCCGCCTTTGCGGGCGGATGGAGTTCATTCGCGCAGCGCCGTGCTCGCCTCCCCTGCCAGAGCGCAACCATACTGGCCGCCCCCAGCGCGACAACGGGAAGACCCGCGACCAGCGCGCGCCGCCTGTTACTATGCTTCGCCAAGCTGATCTCCTTCTCAACATGCTTTCTGATATGCCAAAACAGGCACAGACCTTCCAGAAGGGCGGACAGGTCGCCATCAACAACCACCGCCGCCTTCCTCAAGGTCAATCTGTTATGGATAACATGCGCAGGACGGCTTTCCTTCCCCTTTTAAAGCGCAATGGAGAGCAGGCGGACGTTTCACTGCCTGCGACACCATTTCCCGTCATGCAGGGCGACGAGACGAGGCGGACGCCGCTTTCTCGCCCGGGCGAAAAGACTCGACAAGGGCGGGTGTCAGCAGTTATAATCAAATAGAACTTGTACTGCAAGCCCGGCATATGTTAAGCGGAAAAGAGAGCCATTTTGTCGGCTATTTAATGAAAAAGGGAAACAGGGGTATGTCAATGTCGCATGAAGCGCCAAAGCAGGAGCATTCCAGCACATATTTTGTTCAGGACAGGCAGAATGAGCGGGAGATGCAGCGTCTGTTGCTGCAGGATCGCATGATTACTGACGCGTTTGGCGGTGTCTGGCCGGAGCAGACGGACCCCGCGCGCCTGCGGCGGGTGCTGGATGTTGGCTGTGGTCC
>DASZXF010000570.1:0-1582 GCA_035546055.1 Ktedonobacteraceae bacterium | reverse complement strand
CGCCCCTGGCGTAGCGAAACCAGCGGCGCCTGAGCGAACTGTCAGGCGCGATTTCCCAGAAACAGCGTGTAAAGCGAGCGTTCTCCGCCGTGGCCAGACCTTGCCGCACGTGGGCTATGCTCTCAAGCGTCTCGTTCTCAGTCAGCAGACGCATCAGGTCATCGCTCAGATAGTACACCAGCGGCGCCTCGCGCAGAGCCAGAAAACTGCCCTGGCGCGTTCTGCTCTGAAGATGTTCAGTATTCTGCTCCCCCGTCTTCAGCAGGGCGGCACGCTTCTCCTCCGCGCTTTTCATCCCCACCAGGCGCCAGGCGCGCGTGCGGAAATCCTCGCGCGGCGGACGCTGGCGAAAAACAAACATCGCGCACTGGACGATCTGGCCCGCGATCTCCTCGAAAGAATGCGCGCCCAGGTGGACCAGGGCTTCGAGGCTCGCCGCGCGCAGCAGACCGCCGAAGTCCCTGCCATCCGTCTGCTGGCCTCTCCCCGCGCGCAATTCAGCAAAGCTGCGGTTAAACATCCAGCTCTGCATCGTCACCAGCGCCAGGCGTCCCTGCGGTTGACAGAGATCCAGGCAGCGCAGCATAAAGGCCGTATAGAGGTCGCGTTTGCCCGCCTGGTAATGCGCGGCAATGTACATCCTCAGCGTCTCCTGCATATCCCGGCTGTCCAGGTACGGCGGATTGGTCGCCACCACCGTATACCTCCCGTTCAGCAGATGCAGCAGAGAGCCGGCCTGATCTCCGGCCAGGCCGTTGCGTCGCGCCGTCATCTCTTCCGCCGCGCAACTGGCGGCCAGGCGCTCCAGCAGACCTGACGGTAAGTGAGAAGCCGAGTCCGTCTCGGCGGCGGCGGCGTCCAGTCTGGTGCGCAGGCAAAGCAGACTGCCCAGCAGATCGATCTGTTCCAGGCCCGTAAAGATCGGCTCCAGGTATGCCTGGTAAGGGAGATCCTCTGGAAAACGCTGTAGATGGCGTGCCAGCGAGCCGGGGGTGAGTCGGGAGGGAATAGTGATCAGGTGCATCAGCGGCGGCACATGCAGCGTAGGCGTGCCATATTCAACGCTCAGCAGTTCCCAGGCGCGGAGGAGCAGAGTCAGCTTGCCGATCTGCACCGCCTGCGCGTCCAGGTCAATGCCGAAGAGATGGCGCGCGAAAACGCGTTCAACCAGCGTCATCATGCTCATGTGCGGATACTGCTCGCGGTACATCGCCACCAGCAGATCGAAGGCCGCGCGCAAAAAATGACCGCAGCCCATGCAGGGATCGAGCAGAGTCAGCTCCTCCAGCGACCAGACACGCTCAGGCGGACCATCCGACTCGTCCGGCGTAAAGGCCAGAGGCCAGCTCGCGGGCAGGGAACTGCGCGGATACGCCTCCCTGTAGCAGCGTCCCAGGCTGTTCTGGAGCAACCAGTCAACGATATACTCCTCGGTAAAAATCTGCGTCTTCGCCACCAGTTCAGCGCGGCTGACCACCTTCTCCCCTCGTCTGCATTTCGCGTTAATCTTAGCCCTGGCCTCATGTTGATAAAACTGGTAAGCCCAGCCCAGCAGATCGGGATCAGCGAACAGCCTGGTCAG
>DASZXF010000569.1:0-10127 GCA_035546055.1 Ktedonobacteraceae bacterium | reverse complement strand
CCCCCCCCGCCTCTACCAACGGCTTGCGAGGCGCCGCAGGCGCCGAGGATGCGAGAAGAAGGGTTCGCCAACGATATCAAAAGTTGGGGAGGACTCATGTCATCATTTCCCTTGGGTGGGGAGGGGAAACGCGCCTTGCGGTGCTGGGAAAATGGGGGATGACTGATAGGGAAGAGGGGAAAGACGGGGACACCCCGCGTCCCGGCAAAGGGCTGCCGCCCTCTGCACTCCTGCGTTGCTGGCCTTGCGTTTGGACCTTGACCAACTACTATCAAATAGTCGTCGTGCCCACCCAACAAGAGAGCAACGAGCAGTGCTCTCTTGTTGGGTGAGGCGCAACGACTGTTATGCGCCATGCACGAGGACGATTTTGCCGACGACCTCGTGATTTGCCAGTTTGCGATGGGCCTCGGCGGCCTGCTCCACTGGCATGACGGCTGAAATCTGGGGCTGGATGGTTTTGCTGGCCACCAGCTTGAGCACGTGTTCTTCGTTGGCCGGGGTGGTGTGCATCAGGCCGCCGCCCAATACGCTCACCCGCTTCAGGCGCCAGGACTGCGTATCCACGCTGGACTTTTGTCCTCCCAGGTTGCCGATCAGCACCACGCGCGCCTCAAACGTGCAGGCGTCGATGCTCTCTTGCAGGGTTGCGCCCACCAGTTCCAGCACCAGGTTGACGCCATTGACGCTTCTGGCCGCTTCAACCACGCTCTCGGTTTTGTAGTTCACCACCATGTCCGCGCCCGCCTTGCGCGCTTCATTGGCCTTCTCCTCGCTGCCAGTCGTGGTCATCACCCACGCCCCGGTCTGTTTGGCCAGTTGAATCGCAATCGAGCCGACTCCGCTGGTCCCGGCCCAGATCAGGACACGTTCGCCCTCGCGCAGTTGTCCCACGTCGAACAGACCCGTCCAGGCTGTTGAGGCCGTCAGGCCGACCGCCGCCGCTTCCTCGAAGCTCACTTCGTCGGGGATGCGCACCAGATCGTGCGCGCGCGCGGCGATGCGGCTGGCGTAGCCACCGCCCCCGCGCGCGCTGGAGGCCCAGGTGGTCAGCACGCGGTCGCCAGCGCGAAAGTCCTGGCTGTCCGTCAGCACCACGCCCGCCGCCTCCAGACCGGGCGTAAAGGGCAGGGACGGCACAGGACGGCTACCGTCACGCTGGAAGAGATCCAGGCGATTGACCGTCGTAGCTTTGACTGCGATCAGCACATCTTCCGGCGTTGGCACCGGATCTGGGACTTCGGCGACCTGCAATACTTCGGGGCCGCCAGGATGACTGAATTGTACTGCTTTCATTACCTCTTCCTGTTGATCATTAGATAGCGTTTTTAGAGTACGCCTGTGGTTTTTGCTGCTACCGTTATTGTATGTTGCCGGGCAGGCGATTGCAACGTCGTCCGTTGCCAGTGGTCGGCCAGCACCAGCGGGACAAACATGGCCAGGCAGAGCAGGGCAGGAATGGCGATCACCCAGTTAATCCCCAGCCAGGGGAGCAGCAGACCCATACCCATCGGCACCACCATCGTAGTCAGGCCGTTACTGACCATCATAAGGCTGCTCACCGGACCAATGATATGCACAAAACGGCGCGATACCATGGCCATGATGCTGGGGAAAAGCGGCCCATAGCAGCAGCCGATCAGCGCGCTTCCCACGTAAGAGACCAGCAATTGACCGGGGAAGCAGGCCACCAGCAGACCAATCAGCGTCCCTCCAAAGAGAGCGCTGTAGAGCAGGCGCATCTCGCTGATTCTGGCGTGTTTGAGCAGTTGCGAACCACCAAGCCGGCCTATGGTCAGACCCAGGTAAAACGTCGTCGCCACCGGCGCGGCCAGTCCCAGGCTGATGCCCGCCCCCTTGCTTACAATGGTCACAATCCAGTTGCCAAAGCCGATTTCAGCGCTGGCGTACAGGCCAATCTGCAAAGCCATCATCCAGAGTAGTCCCTGTCCCAGCACCTTGCGCAGTTCCGCCGCGCTGGCAGCCTGGCTGCTCCGCTGTGCCGGAACAGGACGAGGAGCAGCGGGTAGATTCAGACAGAACAGCAGCGCGATAGTGCCCACGCTGGCCAGCGTGCCCAGCAGATAAGCAAAGGTCAGACTGCCCAGGAATTGCAGACCTCCGGCCAGCAGCAGCGGACCCAGCAAGGCGCCCAGACCGTACATGCCGTGGATGATGTTCAACTTCTCGCTCAGCGTCTCCTGAAAGCTCAAAGTCAGAATGGTATTCAGGCCAATATTGATAAAGCCGATGCCCAGACCCTTGAGGAATTGTCCACCCAGCAGCAGCGTAAAGGCCGGACTCAGCGGCGTGGCCAGCGAGCCAGCGGCCAGCAGGGCCAGACCCAGCAGCAACATCAGTTTGGGCTTCATCTGCTTCGACAGAATGCCGGCCAGCAGCGCGCCCAGCAGAAAACCAGAGGAAGAAGCGGTAAACATCTCGCCCGCCACGGTCAGGTCGATCTGCGTATTATGAGCCAGTTGAGGCAACGAAGCGCCGGGGAGCGTGTTTAAGATCCCTACCGAAATGTGAGCCAGACTCAGCGTAGGGAGAAGAAGACGACGGTTGGCAACGATCCGTGTACTCATAAAAGTCCTTTTAAAACATGCAAGAAAAGTATAAGTGCGAAAAGGGGTGCGCGTTCCATACCCCATCCAGGGGGACACCTCACCTCTCCATCTCAGCTTTGTGAAATTCTTATAGTCATAATAGGGTGGGGGAACGAACCGGAAGCCACATCGTCGTGAGGATCTGCCCAGAAAAAGCCAGGGTGCCTGTTTGCACTCTTTTTTCTTCTCTACTAAAGAGAACGTCAAACTCAGCCAGATTTGTTCCTGGCCCTCCGCGTCGTCAAGAGGGGGCCAGGTGGGGAGCTTGCTTTACGCCTGTCTGACCTCTTCCTCCAGGCGCGCGGCTGGCGCGGGCGTGGAAGGAGGGGACGCCGCGTTCTGCGCGCGAGCGCTCAGAGCCATCGGCACAATCACCAGCAGGCAGCAGATAGCCGGGATAGCCATCACCCAGTGAATGCCGATCACCGGGATCAGCAGGCCCATCGCCGCCGGAACAACCATCGAAGTCGCCCCCGTCCCAATCATCATCACGCTGCTCACCGGACCAATGGCGTGAACGAAGCGCCGCGACGTAATCGCCATCAGGCTTGGAAAGAGCGGCCCGTAAAAGCAGCCGACCAGCGCACTTGCTCCATAAGATATCAACGGTTGGCCGGGGAAGATCGCCACAAGGGCGCTGGAAATCGCTCCTCCCAGCAAGGCCAGGTAGAGCAGACGCGCCTCGCTGAGCCGGCTGCGTTTCAGCAATTGCGCGCCGCCCAGCCTGCCAGCGGTCAGGCCGATGAAAAAGGCCGTCGCCACCGGAGCCGCCAGGGCCAGGCTGATGTGGGCGCTTTCGCTCACCGCCGTCACCAGCCAGTTGCCGAAACCCATCTCAGCGCAGGCGTAAATACTGATTTGCAGGACCATCAGCCAGAGCAAGCCCTGTCCCAGCACCGCGCGCAGTTCGCGCAGACTGTTCGTTTTCGTCCCCTGCTCACGTTGCGCCGCGCGAGGCAAATCGGGCACATATTGCCCAATCAGCAGAACAATAGCCAGCACCGCGATTACCGCGCCCACCATATAGGCAAAGGGCAGGCTGCTGAGGAATTGCAGGCCGGCGGCCAGAATCAACGGGCCGAGTAACGCGCCCACCCCGTACATGCCATGAATGTTATTCAGCTTTTCACTCAACGTCTCGCGGAAGGTCAGAGTAGCAATCGTATTGAGCGAGATATCGATAAAGCCAAAGCCCAGCCCTTTAAAGCCCTGGCTGAGCAGCAGGACCGGGAATGAAGAGGTCAGAGCCGTCACCAGTGAACCGGCAGCCAGCAAAAACAGGCCACTCGCGAGCAGATATTTGGGTTTGAAGAAGCGGGTCAGCGTGCCGGCCAGCAGCGCGCCCAGCATAAAGCCAAAGGCGGACACCGTAAACATACCGCCGGCCACCTGGAGCGAAACATGCGTATTGCTGGCCAGCCGGATCAGCGAAGCGCTGGGCAGGGAGCTGATAACTCCAGTCGCGATGTACGTCAGGCTCAGCGTCACAAAAATCAGTCTGCTGGAAGGTGCGGTTCGAGCCATAAGAAATCCTTGAATAATCTCAATGAAAAATGCGTGCGCGAGAGCGTAAAGGCGCCTGCTGGCCAGGAAGGGTGGTTGGCTGGCCTTTGCGCCTCCTGGTCCATAACAGGGAGGCAGGCTTGCTCTTATCCACCCGCTCAGGCTATCATCATCTTCTAGTGTGCCACAAAGGGTAGAGATTTGTCTATGGATGTTCTATCAGCAAAATCGCCGCAGCGGTGAGCGCCGGGTGCCATGACGTGAAAAAAAGCTGAGAGGAGGCTATACTATTTTTGTCTGGTTGTTCAGCTAAACGGTGAGCAAGCATGGTCTGAATAGTCTGAAATGAGGAAATGGAATGACTACAAACGAGACAATACCGGTCATTGTCGGACATCATGATACGCTGCTGAGTATCTATCTCCCCCAGCGGGGGTGTGGACGCGACTTTTTTGCGCGCAGCGAGATCGGGCATCTGGATTTGCCGCGAGCGCGCGAGGGCGGCGTGGCCGGTGGCTTCTTCGCCGTCTTTGTGCCGCCTGATCCCTCCATCCCGCCGCATCCTGAGCCAGCTCTCAAGGTCAGCGCCACCGGCTATACGGTGCGCCTGGCCGATCCGCTGGAGCATACCTACGCCCTGCGCGTGGCTCAGGGGGCTACAGCGCTGCTCTTTCGCCTGGAGGATCGCTCGCAGGGTCAGCTCAAGGTTGTGCGCACAGTGGCGGAACTGGAGCATTGTATTCAGGCGGGGATTCACGCCGCTATTCTCCATTTTGAGGGTGCCGAGGCCATTGATCCCGACCTGAATACGCTGGAGATCTTCTATCGAGCTGGTTTGCGCTCACTCGGGCCGGTCTGGAGTCGTCCCACTATTTTCGCGCATGGTGTGCCCTTCGGCTATCCGCTCTCGCCTGATACCGGTCCTGGTCTGACCGACCTGGGCAAAGAGCTGGTCAAGGCCTGCAACCGTCTGGGCATCATGCTGGATCTCTCGCACATGAACGAAAAAGGCTTCTGGGATGTCGCTCGTTTATCCGACGCGCCGCTGGTCGCCACCCATTCCAACGTTCACGCTCTTTGCCCTTCCACGCGCAACCTGACCGACAAACAACTGGACGCGATTAAAGCCTCGCGTGGCCTGGTTGGTCTGAACTTTGGCGTCAACGATCTGCGCACCGATGCCGCGCTCGATCCAGATACGCCGCTGGAAGTCCTTGTGCGGCACATCGACTATCTCGTTGAACGCCTGGGCATCGACGGCGTGGCCCTGGGCACCGATTTTGACGGCACAACCATTCCCCGCGCTATTGGTGATGCCACCGGTGTGCCAAAATTCCTCGACGCCCTGCGCGCTCACGGCTACGACAACGCGGCCCTGCGCAAGCTCGGCTACGAAAACTGGCTGCGCGTACTGGCGCTCACCTGGAAATAGCGCCCGCGCCTGCAAAAAATTCGTGAATGGAAAGACTCCATTCACGAACGGCTGTATGTCAGGGAGAAGCAGGGAAACGAACAGGCTGCTTCTCTCTGCCAAAAAAAACGTTCCGCCGACCTGTTTTTTACACCCAGCGTATCAGCCCCAGGTCGTGTTTGCCGGTCAATTCTGGATGAGTGGGCAGCACGCGCACGCCGTAGGCCAGGCTGCCGCTGCTGGTGGGTTGCAGGCGCAGTTCATAGCGATACGAGCCGTCCTGCTCCTGGCGCACATACTGCATGGCCAGTTTTTGCGGCATAACCACCTGTTCGTCCTCCTCTTCCCCATAGACCAGCTCGACGTTTAAATCGTCGGGGGTCAGCTTTTGCACTTTGACCCAGGCCAGCACATTGATACCTTCGCCCAGGCTGAGCTGTCCATCACGGCGCCCATCGGCGTAGAGTTCCAGGCTCGGCCAGGCTTGCAAAACCTTATTTTTCCAGGCAGCCAGAACGCGCGCCTTCTCAAAGTGCCGGGCCTCGACCTGGCGTGTCTGCTGAATGTCCGGCACATAGAAACGCGTAGTATACTCTTTGACCATGCGGCGCATGCTGAAGGCTGGCGCGCAGGTGCGTATGGCCTCCTTCATGATAGCCAGCCAGCGATGGGGCAGACCATCAGAGCCGCGTTCAAAGTAAGCGGGAATAACCTCGTTCTCCAGCACATGATAGAGCGAGAGGCTGTCCGCCTCGTCCTGCGCGTTCTGATCGTGATATTCGCGCTCCTCGCCAATCGCCCAGCCATTTTCCCCGTTATAGCCCTCGGCCCACCAGCCATCCAGAATACTGCAATTGGGCAGGCCATTAAGCGCGGCCTTTTGCCCGCTGGTCCCGCTGGCCTCATGAGGACGGATGGGATTGTTCAGCCAGATATCCGCTCCCGCGACCAGATAGCGGGCCATATCAATGTCATAGTCTTCCAGAAAGGCCACCTTGCCACGGAAAGCATCGCTGCGCGAGAACTGATAGACCTGCTCAATCAGCGACTTTCCCGGCTGGTCAGCCGGGTGGGCTTTGCCGGCGAAAATGATTTCCACCGGCTGATCGGGATTGCTCAGCAGTTTTTGCAGGCGGGGCAGATCGCGGAAAATCAGGGTCGCGCGTTTGTAGGTCGCGAAACGGCGAGCAAAGCCAATGATCAGCGCGTTCTCATCCAGCATATCATCGAACTCGCGGATCTGTTCCGTACCTTCGCCGAGGCGCAGATGATGGGCGCGCAAACGCTCACGCGCGTAAGTAATCAAGGCCTTCTTGCGCTGCAGGTGGACTCTCCACAGTTCAGCGTCAGGAATATCCAGCACCTTTTCCCACATCTCCTGCTCATCCGCGTGCTTTTCC
The DNA here is from genome assembly GCA_035546055.1 of Ktedonobacteraceae bacterium. Classification (GTDB taxonomy): domain Bacteria; phylum Chloroflexota; class Ktedonobacteria; order Ktedonobacterales; family Ktedonobacteraceae; genus Paraktedonobacter. The sequence continues at coordinate 3,204 of DASZXF010000569.1, read as the reverse complement.
CAATCCTTGCGCAGATAGCGTTTAAACAGCGCATCCATCTCCGGTGAAATCCAGGTTGGACAGTGAATGCCGTTAGTAATCGAATCGATAGGCACCTCATCCGCATCCAGCCCTGGCCAGAGAAACTGCCACATGCGGCGCGAAACATCGCCATGCAGCGCGCTTACGCCGTTATGCTGGCCGGTCAGGCGTAGCGCCAGCACCGTCATACTGTACGTCGGACCCCAGCCCTGATCTTCGCGCGCCACATGCAAGAACTGGTCGCGGGTCAGGCCCAGTTGTCCCCAGTAGCCACTAAAGTAGCGGTCGATCAAATCATACGAGAACGTATCATTGCCAGCCGGGACAGGCGTGTGCGTCGTAAAGAGCGAATTGGCCGCCACCGCCTCGCGCGCTTCGCGGAAGCTCAAGCCCTGCGCCACCAGTTCGCGGCAGCGCTCCAGACTGAGAAAGGCCGCGTGCCCCTCGTTGAGATGCCAGGCCGCCGGATTGATGCCCAGCGCTCGCAGCGCGCGTACTCCCCCGATGCCCAGCACGATCTCCTGCGAAATGCGCATATCGCGATCCCCGCCATACAGACGGGCCGAAAGCTCGCGGTCCGCCGGCGCATTAGGGGGGACATCCGTATCCATCAGGTACAGAGGAATGCGCCCCACCTGCAATTTCCAGACCTTGGCATGGATCTTGCGGCCCGGCAGATCTACGCTAATCATCACCTCATGGCCATCCGGGCTGACCGCCGGCACCACAGCCACCTCCGAGAAATGCAGCTTATCATAGAAGGCCTCCTGGATACCCTCGCGCGTCACACGCTGACGGAAGTAACCCTGTGGGTACAGAAAACCCACGCCCACAAAAGGGAGGTCCAGGTCGCTGGCCTCTTTACAATGATCTCCTGAAAGAATGCCCAGGCCGCCAGAATAGATGGGCAAGGCTTCGTGCAGGCCGAACTCCGCCGAGAAATAGGCGATGGGGCGCTCCCTCAATTCGGGGTATGTACGCGAAAACCACGTCTCCTCTGGCCGGGGATGCATATAGCGATCAAACGCAGCCAGCACCCCGTCGTAGCGTTTCAGATAGCCCGTATTCTCAGCAGCGCTTTCCAGGACAGCCGGCTCGACCTCGCTGAGGAAACGCACCGGGCTGTGCCCAACCTTTTCCCACAATTCAGGGTCCAGTTCGCCGTAGAGCGCGCGCGCCTCGGGATGCCAGCTCCACCACAGATTATAAGCCAGTTCATAGAGCCGGCTAATACGCGCCGGCATTATCGGGAAGACCGTCATGCGGCCATAGACTTTCATGAATGCGTATCCTTCCTTGTTCTAGTATCTTCAGTATAGCCTGTGCGCGAAAAGAGGTCAACGAAGGGCAAAGAGTGGGCAGGAATTATTGAGGAAGGTGTGAGGAATGGCGGGTAGATTTGTTTTTCAGTGGCCCTTGAGATATACTGATGCGGTCTGGCAGAGAAAAAGTGAGCAACGCCCGGCGGCGGGCGGAAAGGTAAGAACGGGAAACACGCATGGCAGTACGCAGACCGACGCGAGCGGGCAAAGCGGCGCAGCGCCGACCTGCGCGCAAACGCACGCATGACGAGCTTATGCGCAAGGGTTCGGCCCTGCTGGGCGGTCTGCTGATCTGTGCCGCCGTAGCCTGGTTTGGCTGGTTATTGTTGCGCCAGCACAATCCTGGCCTCTCCTTCAGCCTCCCTTTCGCGGGTCTGTCAGATCAGCCCACGGCCCAGGCCACCGCCGATCCCCTGGCCGCCGCAGGCATCACCCTGGGTACTCCGTCCGCCGGGCAGACCGCCGCGCTCACCCGCGAACAGGCGTTGCTGCTGGCTAACCAGATGGAGCCGCAGGCCGCAGCCCACGCCAGCCACACCGACGCCGCGTATGTCCTCCTGACCTACAAAGGCAAGACGGCCTCTCTCGCCTCGCTGAACAAAACGCCCGCCTGGCTGGTGCATTATAGCCATGTCGCCAGCGTGGGACCGGATACCGCCGCCGATCCCCATGCCTCCAATCCGTCCCACGACTGCTATATCTTTCTCGACGCGAACAGCGGCAAACAACTCTTCGCTATCTGGACATAAACACGGATGGCCTGCCTGCTCTGTGTGCGCACTCCTACGGATTGGCCAGGTCATGCATCTTAATCCAGCCATGGCGCAGGGCATGGACCACCGCCGCCGTGCGGTCATTCACCGAGAGCTTCTTTAAAATAGACGTAATGTGATTTTTGACCGTCTGATCGCTGATCTTCAGCGATTTCGCGATCTCCTTATTGCTATTGCCGCGCGCGATATAGTCCAGAATCTCCACCTCGCGGCTCGAAAGGGGAGAATACAGGTCTTTCGTCGCCGGTTCCTCATCGTCGATCACCAGATCGCGGAACGACTTAAGCACCCGGCTGGCCAGGTGTGGTCTGGAGAGCACATCGTCATTGATCAGGTATTCACCCTGGCTAACGCGGCGAACCGAATCGGCAAGTTCGGCAGGCGTGATAGTGCGCAGGTAATAAGCAGCAGCTCCCACCTTGATAGATTGAAACAGGCTCTCCTCATCTTCTGTGGGCGTCAGGATCACCACCGCTACACGCGGAGCCAGGTGGCGAATTTGCCGGGCGATTTCCAGGGGATCGGCGGTGCTCAGACTGGCATCGATCAAGGCCACATCGGGATTGCCAGTGCGCGTCAATTCCAGAATTTCGCGCAGGCTGGTGGACATGCCTATGATAGTACAGCCGCCCATCTGCTCAAGCGTTGTGCAAATTCCCGCGCGAAAAAGCGGCTGTTCATCAATAACAAGGACTTTAATGCTTTCCATGGCTTCCTCGTGACAGGGCAAGGCGAGCGGAGAAACCGCTATCCTGCCAGGATTGCTATCTACCATAAATTTGTCTTGCCCACTTTCCGGGAAAACGTTGAGCGAATTAGTAGATAGATGCCTATTATACACAGTCAGGGTAACGTTGCACAAATAACCAGTATTTTTAGCCAGGGCCAGGGCATAGTCCTGTTCTCCCCGCTCACCCACCCTTTCTTCTTTTGCCCAAAATGGTTGAGGAGCCGCCTGCACTTGTAATGCTCGTGTGGCATGAGTCCTCCCTGATGCGATGCCGTTGGGAACGTCGTGGTTGACTCCTCAGCGCCTGCGGCGCTGCGCAAGGGTTGGAGGTGGTGGCAGGTTGGGCCGGGCCCAACCT
>DASZXF010000568.1:0-1853 GCA_035546055.1 Ktedonobacteraceae bacterium | reverse complement strand
GACTTTCCAGTTCGTAGGATCAAGGCTGCTCGCATAATCGATTTCGCGCCTGGCCTTCTCCAGTTCCTCCTGCTCGATCAAAACCTCGGCCAGGCGCAGATGGGCATCGATGCTCTTGCGATTGGCCTTGCAGGCCTGCTGGTAGAAATTGAGCGCGCTGGTATAATTGGCCCCGCGCAGAGCATCATCGCCGGCTTTGAGCAGCGTAAAGGCTTTGTCATTTTCATCCAGCGCCGCCTCGCCGCGCAGACCCAGCTTACCGGTCGTGGTCAGCACGCCGGAGATAAAGAGTTTCGAGTTAATGGGCTGACCCGGTTGCCCGCCCTCAATCTGGCGCAGCACGCCGGTCAGTTGATCAGCCAGTTGCTCGGCGCTGTGAAAGCGGCGTTTCGGGTTAGCGTGCGTGCCCCTGGCCAGCAGACGATAGAGCGCGGGATGGTCGCGGAAGGCTTGATACGACTCGATGGAAGGCAGTCCGAAGACCGGATTTGCCAGATCCATCTCGCTGACCAGAAAGGCCAGCGTGCGACAGATCGTATAGAGGTCCGTCTCCGCTGAAGGTGTCTTGACCGCCTCCGGGGCGTAAAAGCCATGTGTGCCATAGACATCCCTGGGGTGTGGCTCGTAAGGAATGACCGTACCCAGGTCGATCAGTTTGACAATCCTGGTGCCATCCTTCAGGACTTCCAGCATAACGTTTTGCGGCTTAAAATCGCAGTAGACGAGATTCAGTTTCGCCAGATAGGTAAAAGCCGGCAGAATGCCCAGGATATACTTGATGGCATCCACCACCTCGAAAGGATGGCCCTGGTCCTCCATAATCTGATCCAGCGTCTTGCCGTGTACGTACTCCATCACAATGTAACTTTTCTGTCCATTGATAATGAAATCGTAGATCGAGACAATATTGGCATGTTTGATCGCGGCCAGAAACTCGCGTTCTTTAATGCTCTGCGCGATCATATCAGGATCATTTTCATTGAGCAGCGCCTTAATCACCACCTGGCGTTTGAGCAATTGATCCTCGGCCAGAAAGACCGCGCCCATGCCGCCTTCGCCGATCTCGCGCGTGATGCGGTACTTGTTATTCAGCAGATCGCCGACCTTCAGACTGCTGGCCGAACTGGCCGGGCGTCCGGCAGCCTGCTGGGCGGCCAGTTGCACGCTCGACAGCGAGTCATAGCGCAGACCGCAGCCGTTGCAAAACTTCGCCCCGGCCTTGCGCGGTTGGTGGCAGCGCGGGCACTCGGTCAGCGAGGCCGCCGAGATGCTCACCGGCGCCGCCTGCCGTGAGAGCGAAGCGCTGGTGGTAGATGACAGGATCATGCCGCAATGCTCGCAAATGCTCTCACCGGGCTGGACCGCGTTCTGGCAGGTCGGGCAGATGGTCAGCGTGGCGGGTGTGGAGGCCACCACCGGAGCCGAAGGCATGGTTACATAGCGCGCCTGCGTCTGCGTCACGCTGATGGTTGAGAGAACAGCGCCACAATGTTCGCAGATATCATCGCCCGGCGCCACGGGGTGATGACAGTTGGGGCAATCCGACATATTCTCGTCTCCCAGAAAGTTGATCTATTCACTATGAACGTCTCTGGTCGGTGAAGGTAAAACTGGTATTGGAGGAACGTATCAGGTTTTTGACAAAAAACCAGCACCCCGCCGTTAAGGGGGTGCTGGTTGCTTGTCCAAGGCAATGTGCCAGGCAGGGGCAGTTTCAGACAGGGGCAAAAACAGATGAAAAGTTCTGGATATGATCGCACGGCTACATAGTGAGGTGAGAAGATGGGCAAAGGAAGGGATCTCTGGCATCGAATGCTCATTGATCCATCTTTTCCGTCACTTTCGCGCGTGGA
>DASZXF010000567.1:0-4104 GCA_035546055.1 Ktedonobacteraceae bacterium | reverse complement strand
AGCAAAACCGCCATGCCCGATCAAACGCGAAATCTGGTAATTTCCCAATTGATAGCCAGGAGCAATCATCAGCGTACACCTCCGCCGTTTTTTACTGCAATATACTAAAAAAGATCCAATCAATTAAATATAGTATAGATGATAAAAACGCCAGAAACAAGGGACAGAAGACACATCTAAAAGAAGAACATTTTACTCCCCTGCAACGAAGAGGGGAAAACTTTGCGCAAACTCACAAAGATGGGAGAATCCTCTTGCAGCCCTGCCAGCAATGGTGTAGAATAAAGCCAGGTTTCGCACTCTTCACAGGAGAGTGCTAATAAGGGGACGAGGCTCCGTTCTCGTTCGCGAGAAAAAAGGAAAATAGGAGACCTGGTGTATGACAGCAGTCAGAGCAAAGATTAAGCCGCTGGGCGACCGTGTTGTGATCAAAGCGTTGTCCGGCGAAACCACGACGAAAAGTGGCATTGTGTTACCTGACACGGCGAAAGAGAAGCCCCAGGAAGGCGAAGTGCTCGCCGTTGGTCCTGGTAAGGTACTGGATAATGGCAAGCGTGTCGCCTCCGAGTTGAAAGTTGGGCAGCGCGTGCTTTTCGCCAAATACGCGGGCACCGAAATCAAGATCGACGGTACAGAGTATTTGATTTTGCGCGAAAGCGACGTTATGGGTATTGTGGAGTAGCATCTCTGCTGCTCGTTCACTGTATAGTATCAGGAGTTTTGTTTCGTGGCTAAGAGACTGCAATTTGATGAGCAGGCGCGCCAGTCCCTGAAAAAGGGTATGGACACACTGGCTGGCGCTGTAAAAGTGACGTTGGGACCGAAGGGCCGCAATGTTGTGCTGGATAAAAAGTTTGGCGCGCCGACGATTACCAATGATGGCGTGACCATTGCGCGTGAGATTGATCTGCCCGATCCTTTTGAGAACATGGGCGCGCAACTGATTAAAGAGGTAGCGACCAAGACCAATGACGTGGCTGGCGACGGCACCACCACCGCGACTGTGCTGGCCCAGGCCATCATTACCGAGGGACTGAAAAACCTGGCCGCCGGCGCCAATCCCATGATCCTGCGCCGTGGTCTGGAGAAGGGCGTCGAAGCGGTTATCGCCGAGATCAAAGCCCAGAGCAAGCAGATCGAAACCCAGGAAGAGATTGCCCAGGTGGCCTCTATCTCGGCGGCGGACGCTGAAATCGGCTCGCTGATCGCCGAGGTCATGGAGAAGGTTGGCAAAGACGGCGTGATTACCGTCGAAGAGGGCCGTGGTCTGGCAACCGAGCGCGAGTACACCGAAGGTATGCAGTTCGACCGTGGCTATATCTCCGCCTACATGGCGACGAACACCGAGCGCATGGAGGCTGTGCTGGAGAATCCTTTCATTCTCATCACCGATAAGAAGATCAGCGCCATCACCGACATTCTGCCTCTGCTGGAGAAGGTCGTGCAGACCGGGCGCAAGGATCTGGTGATTATCGCCGAGGATATTGATGGCGAGGCGCTGGCGACCCTGGTGGTGAACAAGATGCGTGGCATTTTCAATGTGCTGGGCGTCAAGGCTCCTGGCTTCGGCGACCGCCGCGAGGCCATGCTGGAGGATATCGCCGTTCTGACCGGTGCCCGGGTGATTACCGAGAAGGCCGGTCTGAAACTCGATTCCGCGACCCTGCAGGATCTTGGCCGCGCTCGCACCGTTACTTCGACCAAGGAGAATACCACCATTGTCGAGGGCGCTGGTTCCAGCGAGGATATCCAGGCTCGCGTGCGTCAGATCCGCGCGCAGATCCAGGAAACCACCAGCGACTATGACCGCGAGAAGCTCCAGGAGCGCCTGGCCAAGCTGGCCGGTGGCGTGGGCGTAATCAAAGTCGGCGCCGCGACCGAGGTTGAACTGAAGGAGAAGAAGCATCGCGTGGAGGATGCGCTGTCCGCGACCCGCGCCGCTATCGAAGAGGGCATTATCCCCGGCGGTGGCGTGACCCTGGTCGATGCCATTCCCGCGCTCGACAAGGTTCAGGTGGCCGCTGGCGACGAGCAGACCGGCCTGAACATTCTGCGTCGCGCTTTGCAGGAGCCGCTGCGCCAGATTGCTTTCAACGCCGGTCGTGACGGCGCGGTGGTCGTCAACCAGGTCGCCGCTTCTCCGCGCGGTCAGGGCTTCGATGCCCTCAAGGGCGAATACGTCGATATGCTCAAGTCCGGCATCATCGATCCTGCCAAAGTGACGCGCTCCGCTCTGCAGAACGCGGCCAGCATCGCCAGCATGTTCCTGACCACCGACGCGCTGATCACCGACTCCCCCGAAGAGGAGAGCGCCGGCGCCGCTGCTGCCGGTATGGGTGGCATGGGCGGCATGGGTGGCATGGGCGGCATGATGTAAGCCCCTTCTATCAAATTCAAGACAAGCAGCAAGGCCTGAACCATTTGCGGTTCAGGCCTTGCTGCTTGTCTTGAATTTGATAAGAGCATAGTATTTTACTGCGTCTATCCTTGTATTTTTGTGTATTTTCGCTACACTGATAAGTGAGAATGAGCAAAGGAGCGGCTATCTATGGGGAAAGGCGTGTCTCACAGGGTAACGGTGCGGCGACCGCAAACACTGGCGGCGTGTCTGGCTGATTTCGCGCGTCAGGTGCGGGAACTTGTGCTGGCCGATCTGCAAAGAGGTGCGCAGGCTCGCCTGGCGGCTCTGTATGAGCAGGCCAGAAGAGAGATTACGCCGGCTCTGACGCTGGATGAGTTCGCCGATCTGCTGGCTCAGGCGCTGGTCTATGTCCTGCTCCTGGCTCGCCGGACCAGCCAGGAACGCGCCGGGCCGTTCGCGGAGGCGATCCGCGCGCTGCTGCGTTTGCCGGCCCTGCCGCCTTTTGTACATGCTATGCTAAAAACGCTCTGGCGGGACAGCGCGCGGGGGGCGGATGAACTGGTGCGCTGCGTGCGAGAACTGGCGAGTTTTCTGATGCGCACTGATCTGCGTATCCTGCTGGAAAAGCTGCGACCTCTCTGCTTGCAGGGCGATCCATTGATCTATTTCTACGAAATTTTCCTCACGGCCTATGCTCCCCGCCAGCGCAGTCAGCGAGGCGTTTATTATACCCCCGAACCGGTGATTACCTATATGGTGCGCTCGATTGATGAGCTATTGCGCGAGAAGTTCGGCTATGCGGATGGGCTGGCCGGCGCGCTTCTGCAGGAGCGGCGGGAAGATGGGGTGGTTCTCTGCGATCCCGCCTGCGGCATCGGTGCTTTCCTCTGGGCGGTGCTGGAGCGTGTGCGCCGGACTACTCATACGGATGACGCGGCTGCCCGCGTGCTCCCGCGCCTGGTTGGCTGCGAAATCACCCCCTCCGCGTATTTGCTGGCCAGCCTGGAACTGGCTGTGCGCCACGAGGCCTGGTGGGCCGGGGAAGCTGCGCCCGCGCGGCTTTTTCTGACTAACGCGCTTGCCGAGGCCCGCTTGCCCGAACTATCCGCCGCCGATCTGCCCGTTATTCTGGGCAATCCGCCTTACGCTGGCCATTCACTCAACCATAGTCAGCGCCTTGGCCGTTTGCTGGAAAGCTATAAGCTTGGGGACGCGGATCTCAAAAGACCGGCTCAGGCGAAGTGGTTGAGCGACGACTATGTGCAGTTTTTGCGCCTGGCTCAGTGGCAGGTCGAGCAGGCCGGACGCGGAATTGTGGCCTTTTTGACCAACCATAGTTACCTGGACAATCCTACCTTTCGCGCTATGCGCCTGAGTTTGCTGCGCAGCTTTGATGAAATCTACATTCTGGATCTGCACGGCAACAGCAAGCGGCGCGAACTGGCTCCAGATGGCGAGCCAGACCGCAATATCTTTACTATTCAACAGGGGGTTGCTATCGGTCTGTTCGTCAAATATGCCCGCTCCCCGGCGTCCGCCGGGTTTGCCGGGACACCGCCGGAACGGACATACAGACGCAGGCAAGCAGCGCCCCTGGCCGGGGTCTACCATGCCGATGTCTGGGGACAGAGAGCGGTCTACGCCACGGGCATGCATGGCGCTCGCCAGTTGAGCGGGGGAAAGTTGGGCTGGCTGGCCGAACATACCAGGGCAAACACGCCCTGGCAGATCTGCCATCCTGA
>DASZXF010000566.1:0-4433 GCA_035546055.1 Ktedonobacteraceae bacterium | reverse complement strand
TGTTCAGGACAGGCAGAATGAGCGGGAGATGCAGCGTCTGTTGCTGCAGGATCGCATGATTACTGACGCGTTTGGCGGTGTCTGGCCGGAGCAGACGGACCCCGCGCGCCTGCGGCGGGTGCTGGATGTTGGCTGTGGTCCCGGCGGCTGGGCACTGGATGTCGCGCAGGCGTATCCGGCGGTGCAGGTCGAGGGCATTGATATCAGCCAGCGCATGGTAGCCTATGCGCGCGAGCAGGCGGTTGCGCGCCAGGTGGCGGATCGCGTGGCCTTTCACGTCATGGACGCCCTGCGTATGCTGGAGTTTCCCAACGCCTTTTTTGATCTGGTCAATTTGCGTTTCGCCATCAGTTTTATGCGCACCTGGGACTGGCAGAAGCTGCTGAGCGAGTTTCGGCGTGTGGTGGCGCCGGGCGGTATTGTGCGCCTGACCGATAACAACATTGTCCACGAGAGCAACAGTCCCGCGCTGACCCGTCTGCAAGAGATTGGCATGCAGACGCTTTTTCGCGCCGGCAACCTTTTTAGCGAGGATGGCGCCGGCCTGGTAGCTCATCTGCCGCGTCTGCTGGAACTGCATGGCTGGCGAGATGTCCAGACTCAGGCTCATGTCCTGTCCTTTCGCGCCGGCACGCCGGAGGGCCAGGCATACTACGAAGATATGGCCCATGTCTTTCAGACCACGCTGCCGTTTATTCGCAAGTGGGGCTGCGCGCCCGCTGACTATGACGCCATCTATCAGCAGGCGCTCCAGGAGATGCGGCAGAGCGATTTTCGCGTCTCCTGGCATTATCTCACCGCCTGGGGCCGGCGACCTCGTTAAGCATCTCGCCGGACCCCCGGCGTCTGCGCAGGAGATAGACGGTCAGCACGATGAGCATCAGCGCTATGCCGAGCGCGCAGACGCCCTGCCAGCCGGCCAGACTCCAGGCGGAGGTACCCAGCGCGGAGCCGAGCGAGCCGCCCACAAAGTAAGAGAACATGTAGACTGTGTTCAGGCGACTGCGTCTCCTGCATTCCCATCTGCCGACAGAATATGACCGTTCGCAAAAATCTCCCCCGCCTCTTTCAGGGACGGGAGAGATTTTTAGATGTTAAAAATGTTTTGACGGTATGGTAGTTTACTACCTTTTTTATTATTGGCTCTTTTTTGTTTAGCGATGTGCGAGCTGCTCAGGGGACACGGTTACCTGTTTCACGCGCCCTGCCACGCAGGTTTTGATGAGCACGCTCTCAGCTTCCTGGCGTACCACCACGCCGGGAACCGGAATGCATTTGCTGCCCTGATACTCGTGCCAGGTTATCAGTTCGTCTTGCTGAAACTCAGGCTGGAGCGCAATCTTTTGCTTCATCTCGATCACTGTACAAAAACTTCCTATCTAGGATAGACCCTGTAAAATTGCTTCGGTCGCCCGATGCTGTATGATAAATCTCCTGCAACCTTGCAGATCGAAGCTATCGTCGCTATTGTTTCAGTCGGCGGTGAAATCACCGCGCGGGCCGGGGCGTTCCGCCGGGCGCCGTCTGGAGAGATCTCCGGCAACTGGAGAGGAAAAACCATATCACTTGCTATTTTCCCTCTTCAATTGCCAGGACTTTTGCTCGTCTGCTCACTGTCAGAACAAGCTTTCCATCCTGGATGATATCACACCTTATGGCTGAGATGTTACTCCTGAAGCCAGGATATTGCAAGAGGGATAGCCATATTCGCCAGATAGGGGGTATGACCAATGGGCCACATCTCTTTGTTTGTTTTTACTCGACATAATATATAACAATTGCCAGAGATAAAAACTTCCATCTTTAGAGTCACAGCAACATGAGTCCTCCCCAATGTTTCTGAGGCGGCCTCAAGCGCTAATTGCGCCCCATCCCTCTCTTTTTGGATGTTGGCGAGCGCTGCGCGCTCGCCAAACCTCATCATTTCCCTTGGGTGGGGAGGGGAAACGCGCCTTGTGGTGCTGGGAAAATTGGGGATGACTGATAACATGACACCACCCTGGCCGGGTATTATGAACGCTTGACAAAAGGGAGATGCATATTTTATTATTGCTTTTGAGTGAATTTCAATGAAATTCACGGGATATTCAGCATATTTCTTCATTGAAGAGGGGAGGAAAAATTACTGCACAGCGATATATGAGCATGCTACTTGCAGGAAGCAAGACAGAAAGCAGGAGAAAGGTGCCGCACGCGCACGCTTTATGCCTGCTCTAAAACAGCGTTTCTTTTCTGGTGAAACGTTGAAAAGAAAGGAGTCGTTATGTTTTCCACATCGATACTTCATCCGCATCCGCGCTCTCGCAGCGTTATCGTGACCCCTTTGTTACTGGCCCTGGCCCTTCTGCTGGTGTCGTCCCTGGCCATCTTGAGCGCTGCGCGTCCCTCGGCAGCACACGCCGCAACGGGATTTGTCACGCGCAGCGGCACGCAATTCATGCTGAATGGCGCGCCTTTCGAGGTCGTGGGATCGAACAACTATTACCCGGAATACGAGCCTCAGCAGATGGTAGATGATCTGTTTAGCAATGCTCAGGCGATGGGGCTGACCACCATGCGCGTCTGGGCTTTCCTGGATATAGGCTCACTCGATGGCTCGCGCAGCAGCATTGACGGTACGAAAAACGGCATCTACTTCCAGTACTGGTCTTCAAGCACCAATGCGCCCGTTGTCAATACGGGGGCCACGGGTCTGCAAATGCTCGATTACGTGATTGCCTCCGCTCAGGCACACAATATCAAATTGATTCTGCCCTTTATCAATAACTGGAACGCCTTCGGCGGCATCGATCAGTACGATACCTGGTACAGCCTTCCCTATCACGATAGCTTCTATACCAATGCCAGCACGCAAACGGCCTTCAAAAACTGGATCAGTACCCTGGTCAACCGGGTCAATTCGGTGACAGGCGTGACCTACAAAAACGATCCCACCATTCTGGCCTGGGAACTGGCCAACGAGCCGCGCTGCAAAGGGTCCGGCAATCTGCCTACCTCTTCCAGTTGTACGACGACGACGATTACGACCTGGGCCAATACCATGTCCACGTATGTCAAGTCTATCGATGCGAATCACCTGGTCAGCGTGGGCGACGAGGGCTTTTTCAATCAGGGTGGTTCTGACTGGCCATATGCCGGCGGCGAAGGGGTTGACGACGCGGCTCTGGATGCGCTGCCGAACATCGATTTTATCACCTATCACCTCTACCCAACATCCTGGGGTGAGTCGGACGCCTGGGGCAATCAATGGATTAGCAACCATGCCGCGCTCAGCGCTCAGTTGAATAAGCCGGCGTTGCTGGAAGAATTCGGCCTCCCTGCTGGCTCGGATCGGACGACCTACTATCAGCAATGGCTGAATACGGTTTGTAGCAATCACGGCTACTGGTCCTACTGGATTCTCTCTGCGCGCCAGACGGACTCCAACGGCAACTTTACTGGACTGTATCCCGATTACGATGGCTTTACAGTCTATTATCACGATGCCAACGGCAATGTAACTACCGACGGCGCAGCTATGGCGACCCAGGCAGCCCGTTTCACCAGCGGTCAGTGTTCGGGTACGCCGCCGACCCCGACCCCGACGCCGACGAGAACAGCCACCAGCACACCCACGGCGACCCCAACGCACGCGCCAACCAGCACGCCGACCAGCACTCCAACTCATACGCCGACTGCCACGCCGACCAGCACAGGCGGCTCATCATGTAAAGTCAGCTATACAATCACCAATCAGTGGCCGGGCGGCTTTGGCGCGACTTTTGTGATTACGAACACAGGCAGCACCAGCATCAGTGGCTGGAGCTTGAAGTTCAACTTCCCGAACGGACAGACAATCACACAGCTCTGGAATGGCTCCTATACCCAGTCCGGGAGCGCGGTGACCATCACCAACCTCTCCTACAACGGCTCAATCCCGGCTGGCGGCACGGTGAGTTCCGAGCCTGGTTTTAACGGTTCCTGGAGCGGGACAAATACAGCGCCCACCGCGTTTACGCTGAATGGGACAGCCTGTACCGTCGCGTAGCCCGGGTACGACGGCAAACCCTGTGGATGAAGCATGCGGCATCCTTTATGCGGACGATTGTCGGGCGACGGGGCAAAGTCCCTGCCGCCCGACAATCTGCTCTCTTCCATCTTTTGAGGTTGGACAGGTTAGAACGGGAAACCTTGCCCTCAGTCCATTTCCACCTGAGCTTTTTTGGGAAAATACGCGTGCCCTTGCTTGTGTGGAGAACGTCTCCGGTCAATCGTCGTTCCGAGCCGCTTCAGGAGACTGAAATTAACACAGGTGGACGCTGCGATCTGTGAAAATGGTGGACCATCCGAGCGTACTTGAGGTGCCGCTGTCGTTATCCCAGAAAGAGAGTCGCAAACAGGCGGAGCCGCTGAGAGTGGTTAAAGTGCGGGCCAGCACATCCGAACTGGTGGCC
>DASZXF010000565.1:0-1896 GCA_035546055.1 Ktedonobacteraceae bacterium | reverse complement strand
AGTGGAGGCGCGCGAGCCACCGGCACCCTGCACTTTGAAAACAGCAGCCTCCACCGGGTCAGCATCTCTGGCGGCTTTACCTTTATTACCAGTAACAACGTCCAGGTGCGTCTGACGGCCAGCGTCGTTGTGCCCCCACATTCCGATGGGCAGGACGGTAAACTGGACGCCCCGGCTGAGGCCGTTCAGCCGGGCGAGGATGGCAATATTCAGGCAGGCGCGCTCAATTCGCCCTGCTGTGGCGGTCAGGTAATCGTCAGCAATCCAGCCCCGTTCAGTGGCGGCAGCAATGGCGGCGTCACCCACCTGGTCGCGCAGAACGACCTCAATGGCGTCAAGAATGAACTCTCTCCCGGCTTGCGCCAGCAGGCCGCGCAACAACTGAGTGGTCAGTTGCAGTCAGGAGAAGTTCAGGCGGGCAATCCTACTTATAGCGTCAGCACCACCTCTGACCGGCCCGTTGGCGCCACCGCTGCCCAGGTCACCGTCACCGTCACCGTCACCGCCACCGTCCTGGTCTACAACACGCTCACAGCCAGCGACCTGGCCCGTCAGTTGCTCACCAACGAGGCCAGCCACTCGGCTGAACTCGGTCCGGGCTATCAACTACACGGCGCCCTGACCATCTCAACGCCCACCATTCAGCAGCAGGGCAACAACGGGCAGCTCTATCTGAGCGTCAGCGCCTCCGGCCTCTGGTCTTACGCCGTCACTGCTCAGAACGAGCGCATCTGGCGCCAGAACATCAAAGGCGCGTCCACCACCCTCGCGCAAAGCTATCTTTCTACTCAGCCGGGGATTACAGGCGTGCATATCGATCTGCCCTTCGGTACCGACCATTTGCCCACTGACGAAACGCAGATCGTCTTCGCGGTCAACTGAGACGCGGACATTCAGCGCAAAGCCCAGGCGGGCAGAGGTTCGCGCCTCGCCAGCCAGTCTTCAGGGACGTGTTCGAGGCCGCTGTAGAGCACCACAATGCCGCCCACCATGGCGCACGTCGTATCGACATCGCCCAGGCCGCTGGCTGTTTGCCAGAGCGCTTCCTCGTAATCGTCGAGGAACTGGCCGGCGCACCAGAGCACATAGGGAACAGTATCCTGCGCCGAAATGCGGTAGCCGCTGCCGAGCATCGCCGCTGCTGCAGATGCCGATGTATTGGGCGCGATATCGCGCGCCCGGCGCAGGCGGCTCTGCACATCGCTCACCGGCACAAAAGGCAGAATGCGCTCGATAAATTCAGCGCGCGTCGGACGCTGCTGGCTCAGGCGATAGCGCCAGGCCAGCGCCGCCGCCACCGCGATAGCGATGGCTCCCGCTATCGCTTCCGGGTGCGTGTGCGTCACCGTGGCTGAAAGGCGAGCCTGCGCCACCACCCGCCGCAGATCGCTGGCGAAATACGCCCCCAGCGGGGCCACGCGCATCGCTGCCCCGTTGCCAAAAGAGCCCTGACCGCTAAACTGCGCCGCCACCATCTCGCGCCACAGCGCTTTCCTGGCAGACTCCGCTTCTCCGGCAGACTCACCTGACTCCAGTTCGCGCAACGTGCGCAAAAGCGCATGGATGCTGGCCCCATAGCCGCGCTGTGGCTCATAGTGGGCCACAAAACTCGCCATCAACTCATCCTGCTTGATGGCACCAAAGCGCCGCAGCGTCTCCACCAGAGAGAGAGCCATCTGCGTATCATCCGTATACTTCCAGCTTTGCAGCTCCGGGGGTAAAATCCGCGTCTCAAAGTAGGTATGATAGTGCGCAGGCGAGAACGAAAAGAAAAGCTCGCCAAAGGCATCCCCAACAGCCAGCCCCTCCAATGAAATGAGCGCCCTCCACAAACGAGTGCGTTTCTGTGATCCAGACATAGCAGGCCCACTCCTTAGTGTGTTTCCACCTGGCCTT
>DASZXF010000564.1:0-2381 GCA_035546055.1 Ktedonobacteraceae bacterium | reverse complement strand
CCAGAGAGGCAAGATGACAAGAGAAAAAAAACTTGACGATTCTCACAGCTACCTCCAGGAAGAAGCTACACTATTAGCATCACCTTTTATAACCTCTGGAGGTAAGAAAATAATCCTGCAACAAAGAAATGATACAGTATGACTCAAAACCAGCGATACATGCAGGTTATAAGCTCTACTGTATCATCCCTTTGTTCTGTTCCCTGTGGCACTTTCTCTTGTACAATGCGCGGATAACAGGCGGCCCCGATGGCGACCAGGACGACGGTAATAGCCAGCACAACGCCGAAATCGAGGAAGAGGCTGCTATAGTCGGTAGTGCTGGTGAGCATCAGGGTGCGCAGGGAGCCCACCACATAGGAGAGAGGGTTGATGTTAGCGATCACCTGGAGCCAGCGCGGCATCAGCGAGATGGGATAGATGGCGTTACTGGCAAAGAAGAGCGGCATGGTCAACACCTGGCCGATGCCCATCACGCGGTCGCGCGTCTTGAGCAGACAGGCGATGATCAGGGAAAAGGTCG
Source organism: Ktedonobacteraceae bacterium (assembly GCA_035546055.1). Taxonomy (GTDB): domain Bacteria; phylum Chloroflexota; class Ktedonobacteria; order Ktedonobacterales; family Ktedonobacteraceae; genus Paraktedonobacter. The sequence goes on along the minus strand of DASZXF010000564.1, from coordinate 1,858 downwards.
AGAAGCAGGCAGCTCCCAGCACAGCCATGACCAGGACGCCCAGGATACACAGAGGATTCACCTGCAAGTGCGCGCCGAGCAGCAGGGCGACGATGTAGATGACGATGACCTGGGGCAGAGCGCGAATCCCCGAGGCCAGACCTTTGCCGACGACCAGGGAGACGCGTGGGGTGGGACTGGCCAGGAACTTGTGAATTACGCCCAGGTCGCGCTCCCAGATGATGGCGATACCGGCGAAGATGGAGATAAAGAGGACGCTCTGCGCCAGGATGCCCGGGGCCAGAAACGAGAGATAGCTGACGGACCCGGTAGGAATGGCGCGAATTCTGGTAAAGGTTTCCCCGAAGACAATCAGCCAGAGCAAGGGCTGGATGGCGCGGGTGATCAGATCGGTGAAATCGTGGCGAATCTTGCGCGCTTCCCACTCGGCAATGGTCCAGGCTTTGCTGACGAGATTGAACGGATTGGTACGAGAGGGAAAAGGCAGCGCCAGGCTGCTAGCCGAGTCGGCGCGCGGTTCGTCGCGCTCTTGAAGTTTCACGGTAACTTCCTCCAGATTCCAGGGCATCGCCCGCGTAGTGGACAAAGACATCATTGAGAGTGGGATTATCGCCGCCGACCGTCGCCTTCAGTTCGGCGGGCGTGCCAATGGCCGCGATAACCCCCCGGTGCATAATTCCCACGCGCGTACACAGACTATCCGCCTCTTCCATCGAGTGGGTTGTGAGAAAAATCGTCATATTGCTCTCGACCTTGAGCTGCAAAAGATGATCCCAGATAGCCTGGCGGGCCACGGGGTCCAGTCCTACGGTCGGCTCATCCAGAAACAAAACCTGCGGCTGGTGCAGCAGGGATTGGGCCACCTCCAGGCGGCGAATCATGCCGCCGGAATAGGTGCGCACGAGCTGGCCGGCAGAGTCGGCCAGGCCCACATAATCAAGCACCTGGCTCACCCGCGCCTTGCGCGTACTGCGCGGCAGGTCGTAGAGCTTGGCGAAGATCAACAGATTCTCAAAGCCGGTCAGACTGCCATCGGCGGAGAGCGCCTGGGGCACATACCCGATGCTGTGACGCACAGCGGTGGTCTGACGCTCGACATCAAAGCCGTTGACCCACGCCTGGCCGGAAGTGATGTTCAGCAGAGTAGTCAACATCTTGATGGTCGTGCTTTTGCCCGCGCCATTGGGGCCAAGCAGCCCGAACACCTCGCCCTTCGCGACGCTAAAGCTCACGTCGTTAACGGCCCGGTGTTCGCCGAATTGCTTGACCAGATGACTTACTTCAATAATTGCGGTCATACGCTCGTTTTTCCTTTTCTCCTTCTTACAAGCGGTTCCCAAAGCCTCTTCCTCTATCCACCGGGCCAGCGCATAAACAGGCCGGCCTGTTGCCCGGCAGGTCAGCAGACTGCTCTCAGGGGTTATCTGACGCGCCATCGTCCTGCGCTGAAGCCGCTGCCAGCAGGCGCTCAACCATGCGCAACAGTTCAGCCTGCTCGCCCTGATCCAGCACATCGAGCCAGAGGGCCAGCGCGGCGCGTTTCTTGTAGCGCAGTTCATCGATCCGGGCGCGTCCCTGCTCCGTCAGCGCGACCTCGACGATGCGCTCGTCTTCGTGCTGGCGCTCACGTGTCAGCAGTCCGCTCTTTTCCAGGCGCTTGCACGCGACCGTGGCCGAGCCTGTGGTAATGCCCAGGGCTTGAGCCAGTTCGCCAATGCTCAAAGCGCCATCTCGCCTGAGCTGGCGCAACAACCAGTACTGCTGCGGCGTCATCCCGGAGTCGCGTCCAGGCCGCAGCAAACGCGACAACGAGATCAGTCCTTCCACCAGACGCTCCGAAGCCATTCCCCCTCCTTTA
>DASZXF010000563.1:0-3810 GCA_035546055.1 Ktedonobacteraceae bacterium | reverse complement strand
ATCTGGACGCAGGCCATTTATCAAAGCCATATCAGGCGGTGCCTTTCGATTGACGAAGCGGCATCGCTGATCGAGCATCCCGAAGGCGGGCGCTTTCTCGCCAATCTCTCGCGCAGAGCGAGGAAACGCTACCTGCGCCTGGTCATCATGACCCAGAGTCCAGAGTCCTTTGTCGAAGATCCTTCTGGCAGCGTGGTGGCGTCCAATGCCGCGATCAAAATCCTGAAAAAACAGGACCGGACCAGCATTCGCGCCGTCGCCCAGCGCTTTGGCCTGACCAGTGGAGAAGAGCAACGCCTGCTGCTTTTCGGGGTACAAGAGGCGTTACTGTTCGCCGGTGATCGGCGTGTGCTTCTGTCGGTTCAGGCCAGTCCACAGGAGCATCGCCTGATCACCACCAATCCCATGGAACGTGCTCAGCAGGCGGCTCCTGCCGTTCCTGATTCAGGGGGAACCAGGCGTGCAACGTCCCCAACAGGGCACTCCATCCAAGAAGCAGAAGGCGAGGAATGCTAATGTCATCACTCTCCCCCCTGTTGCAGGTTCGTCCTGCACGCGCAAGTGGGGCACGCGATCTTGTGGCCCTCGAAACAGCGCTGGCCGGGCTGGCGCTGGATGAACACACGCCCATTGCCCTGGAACTGGCGGCCACGCCCACCTCGCGCCAGTTTCTGCTGCGCGCGCAGCAGCCGATTGCCCTGCGGCACCTCGCACAGCAGATTCAAGCGCGCTACCCGCAAGCCGTGATTGAACCGGAGCCTGGAGATCCGCTCGTCTGCCAACCAGGCGAAGCGTGTTCCGTGGTCGAATTGCGGCCTGGGGCCGCTTCCTATCTGCCGCTGCGCTCCTGGAAAGCGCGCGAAATCATCACTGAAGGAACGGACCCGCTCCTGGGCGTTCTGGCGTCTTTCGGGTCACTGCCCACCGGCACGCGCGCAGTCGCGCAACTCGCACTCGTGCCCGCCTCCCCTACGTGGTCGTCTCCCAACCGCCGCTATGCGGTTGAACCACCCCTGCGCCACGAGCAGCAGAGGAGGCAGGGAACCGTCCCGGAACGTAGCCTGAAAGACGTGGTTCTGCTCGTCCCCGTGGTCCTGCTGCTGCTGGGGCTCTACCTGTTTCACGGTCTGGTGCCCACCTGGCTCGTACAGGCGGCGCTGGATCTCCTGCGTGGACACCCACCACATCTGAGTACCGCCGAAACGGTCGCGGTTGTGCTTGGCGCGGGAGCCGGGCTGATCGTGCTCCTGGGTGGAGCCTATCTGGCGATTCTGCTGGTGAGTCGCTTTGAGTCCCCTCGGATCTATGATCAGCGACTGGTGGCGGAGAAAACGGCCCGCCCGGCCTATCGCGTGCGTGTGCGCGTGTGGGTCTTCGGCCCTGCGCCTCACACCAGGGGCGCAGCCACGTCAGGCTCCCGGATTGACCGGCTCGTTCGCGCGGGCGTGCGCGCCTGGAAGCGCTGGGAAGCGTGGATGAGCCACCCGCCTCATCTGCACGACATCATCCATCAACTGTCGAACCAGTGGCAGGCCCACCGCGTCTTTGTGCGGGACCGACGCGCACGCCACCAGGAACGTACCGCTATCCTGCGCCAGATTGTGGGAGCCTATCGCCAGTATCACCTGGCGGCGGGAGGCTACTTTCTCCCGCACCCGCTCTCGGCGAGGCAGGCACGCCGCTTGCTGACTCCTCCCGGACGCCGGGGGTTCAGGCGCGTTGGCTGGGCGGCGGACCTGGCTCGTTCACCTCATTATCTGAGTGTGGCCGATCTGGCAGCGCTCTGGCATCTCCCCCAGGCCGATGACCTGGCGGATCTGGTCTATGTCCCTCACACGACCATGCGCACCCTGCTTGCCCCGCCAATCCTGGCCACCGGCCAGGGCTATCTGCTGGGTACCTCCACCCACGCCGGCCACCAACTTCCGGTGTTTCTCCCCTTTGCCTGCTTGAGCCAGAATCTGCTGGCCGCCGCCAGCACCGGGAAGGGGAAAAGTACGCTCTTTTATCACCTGAGCCGCGCCTTCGCGCACGGGCGTCTCTCGCACGAGGCGGGCGTGCCCGATGGGATGCTGCTCATTGATCCTCACGGCGATCTTGTCCATCAGGTCGCGGGCGCACTTCCCTCAGCGCTGGCTGATGATGTGGTGGTGATCGATCTGGCCGACCGGGACTATCCACTGGCATGGAATCCGCTGGATATGGCCGGAACCGGGAAGGACCGCGATAAGGTGATTGATCATCTTATCCAGGTCATCGAAGCGCTCTGGCCAACAAGCTATGGACCCCGCACCGAGAGTTTTCTAGAATATAGCTGCAAGACGCTCGCCGAAGCGAATGGGCGCCTGCTGGCCGATGATCCGCTGACCGGACCAGATCGCCAGTATACGCTACTTGATGTCGTTCCCCTCTTGCGACGCGCCAGCTTTCGTCACCGAGTTCTCGAACAGGTCGATGATCCGTATCTGCTCACCTGGTGGCAGCAGTATTATGAGTTGCTGGACGCGCGGCAACAGGCCGACTTTACCAGTTCGCTGATCACCAAGCTCGCTAAATTTTCCAGCAGCCGCATCGTCAGCCGCATCCTGGGGCAGCCCCGTTCGACCATCGACCTGGGAGATCTCATTCGCCAGAACACCATCATCCTGTTCTCCTGCGCCGCAGGGGAAATCGGGGCCGATATGGCCGCGCTCTTTGGCTCCCTCTTCGTGGGCTTTTTTCAGGCGGCGTTACAGGAGCAGGCCAGCCTCGCCGTCAGCGACCGCCACCGCTTTCTCGTGCTCATTGATGAATTCCAGGCGCTGGCCGGGATCAATTATCAATCAATGCTGGCTGAACTGCGCAAATACGGCGGAAGCTTTGCCCTGGCCACCCAGTCGCTCGCCTATCTCGACCGCTTCGAGCGTACCCTGCGCGCGACAGTACTGGCCAACACGGAGCATCTGTTCGCCTTCGCGATGGCCGACGAAGACGCCCGGTTGCTTCGGCTCCCCGGCATCGATCCAGAGGATATCGTGCATCTTGCCGCATATACCTGTTACGCCCGGTTGTCGCTGCAGGGCGAGCGCCTGCCCCTCTTTTCCTTGCACCTGCAAGCCCCAGAGCCAGAGGATCGCTCGCTCCGGCGAACGATTGTTGATCGCTGTCGGGCACGCTATGGCCGCCCGGTGGGCGAGGTTGAGCGTATCCTGCGCGATGGCCTGGTGCGGCAAAGCGTCCCTGGGGATCTGGGGAAGGCCCACGGGTGGGATTTAGAGGGCGTGGAAACGGTGGCCGAAGCGGTGGAACGCATCAAAAAGAAACGCAAACGCGGCAGCGGCGCCAGCAAAAAAGCCGCCGCATCCGATCTCCAGGGAACCGCAGGAGCCGTGCCCTCTCACCTCCTGTACGAGGAAGAGGAAGCATCTCCTGATGCAGCAGAGGACACTGAGAAAGGAGGTGCCTGATGCCTCCGTCCGCTCACGCGCTGGCTCTGACCCTGGAGGAAGGCGCCCTTCGCTTGCTTCTGTGGCTTGACCACTATCCCCTGCAACGTGCTCAGGATCTGATCCTGGCGGCTGCTCCCTGGGAAAAGCGCACCACCGTCTATCGGCAACTCGCCGACCTGGATCGCGCCCATCTGATTGAGGAACTCTACGCGGGAATCACCGCCAAAAAGCGCCTCTACCATCTCAGTCCTCTGGGGTGCGCTGTCTGTGATTACCTGGCAGCACAAGAAGATCATCCTCAAGCGGAGAAACAGGCGCGATGGGAACGGTGGACGCGTCAGGATGTGGGGGCGGTGGTTCGAGAAGAACGAGGCAAACTGGT
>DASZXF010000562.1:0-2707 GCA_035546055.1 Ktedonobacteraceae bacterium | reverse complement strand
TGGGGCACTGAGAAAGCCAATGTCGTCGAATGGGGCATCGAGAAGGCCAATGTCGTCGAATGGTCCATTGAGTGGTAGCACCCGCTCCCTCTAAGGATTCTCAACTATCTGGAGTGTGCCTGGACAGTTCCCTGGCGCTGGCAAGCGCGGAGGACACGAGAACAACGGGCATACTCCAGGCTTCTTGCGTGCTGATACTTTTCTGTGAGAGGTGCGTGCATACATGGAACGAGTCGCAGCTGAGAAGCGCCCGATTACCTACCGGGACGTTTTTCGCAATGGCAACTGGATTCGCCTGTGGACGGGGCAGACAATCTCCCAGCTGGGGGATTTTGTTTCAGATATCGCCCTGCCGCTGCTCGTTTATGAGATCACCAGGTCGCCGGTGGGATTGGGACTGGGTTTTGGCATTGAAATGCTGCCCTTGATCGTGGTTGGTCCCTTTGCCGGGGTGCTGGCGGATCGCGTGAACAGGCGCACGCTGCTCCTGGTGGCGGATATCACCCGTATTTTTTGCGCGCTGGGCATGTTCCTGAGCACGAGTATCTGGCAGCTCTATCTCCTGGCCCTGATCGCCGGAATCATGCAGGCGCTCTTCCTGGCCACCTACTCGGCGACTATTCCGCAGATTACACAGGAGCAGTTTACCAAATCGATCAGCCTCTCCTACATGGGCTACAACAGCATGCAGGTAATCGGCCCGATGGTCGCGGCAGGCATCATCGGTCTGACGCACGGCCCCCGTCTGGCCTTCCTCTTCGACGCGCTGACCTTCGCCGTCGCGAGTCTGCTGACGCTGACGATTCGCGTCGAGAATATTCAACGCCAGCAGTCCGCGAGTCACTTTCTGAGCGATCTGCGCAAAGGGGCGCTCTTTCTCTGGCAGAACACCAGGGTACGCTATTTCGCCAGTCATAATATGGTCCTGACGCTCGCCGGGGCGGCCTCGACGCTGGGAACAGTCCTCTACATAAAAACCGCCCTGGGCCTTTCGCCCACAGCCAGCGATCAATTGTACGGCATCATCGGCGCGCTGCTCGCGGGCAGTCTGGCCTTCGTCGCCTGGCTCATCGGTCTGCTGGATGAGCGCATCTCCAAACGCGCCTTTGTGGTCTATGCCCCGCTCGTCACAGGCCTGGTCTATCTGCTCTTTATCTTCCATCCAGGACTCGGACTGGTGCTGCCCCTCTTTGTGGCTATCAGCGCTGGCACAGCTTGCAGCCTTCTCCCGCGCCAGACGTTGATGGCGCGCACCATTCCCAATGACCTGCGTGGCCGCATTTATTCCTGCTTTAACGCCCTGACAGCCATCACAAACATCCTGGCGTATGGCCTTTTCGCCGGCCTCGGACTCTTCTTGCCGCCCGGCCTGGTACTTACCCTGGCCGGCGTCATCTTACTGCTGGGCATCCCGCTCTGCACCCTCGTTTTCAGGGACAAAGAAGCCTGAGCAGGCATACATCTGAAATATTGACATCAGCCAATCTCAGCGGCGCCGTCTGGGGCTGACGGAATTGCGCTGAACGAGTTCTACTTCCAGGACAGAAGAAATGCTGGCGCGCTCTGGATGTTTGGCCCGGTTGAGCAGCGATGTAACCGCCGTGGCTCCCAGGGCTTCCTTCTCGACCCGGATAGTAGTCAAAGCCGGGTTGAGATGTCCAATCAAGGCAATATCGTCAAAGCCGATCACAGAGATATCGGCTGGAATACGCTTTCCCGCCTGCTGGAGCGCGTTCATAACGCCCAGGGCAATGATATCGTTCGCGCAGAAAATAGCCGTAAAGGGGACATCGCGGGCCAGTAAACGCTCGCAGGCCGCGTATCCACTCTCAGGCACAAGCTGATCGCACGCTTCAAACAGGCGGTAATCGACCGGCAGACCCGCATCCAGCAGGGCAGTGCGGTAGCCGGCTGAGCGGCGCTCCAGGGTGTAAATCTTATTGAGAGGACGCGGACCCGCCTGGACAGGCCCGCCAATGAAAGCGATCTGCTGATGCCCCTGTTCGATCAGGTGATTGACAGCCAGCCTGGCCCCCTCAAAATTATCACAGAGCACCGAATCCACCGAGAGGCCAGGGACATGATTATCGACCAGCACCAGGGGCAGATTGGTCCGCTTGAGAGCCAGAATCGTCTCCGCCTCGGTCGGACCAAAGAGCAGAATGCCATCGAGCTGCATCTGCTGAATCGCCGTAACGAGCAGCCGGGGCGTCGGCACCAGGTCAGTAATCGCCTTATAGGTCACTTTCATATTAAACAGACGCGCTTCTCGCTCCGCGCCATGCAAAATATGCGACCAGAAAGGATTTTCTGTGGCCGCCTGGTGATCATCCACAAAGGAACAATAGAGGAAACCAAGCTCTTTGAGCGCGCGTTCTTGAGCCGGAGGATGAGGGCTGACCGTCTTTCGATACCCCAGTTCCGCTGCCGCCTGTAAGACGCGCGCCCGGATCTCTTCCGCCACATTGCTATGGTTATGAAATACGCGTGAAACGGTGCCGACAGAGACCTCTGCCCGTTCTGCGACATCCTTCACCCTGACCGAATTGGTTGCGCCCACCGTCGTTCTCTCTTCCCTGGCCTGCCCCGTGGAAATGAGCAAGCCCCATTTTTCACGACGACCTCATTTTTTCATTGAATTATGGTATCACCTTTCATCCAAAGGTGTCAATAGCCCTTGCGCTCGCCAGCAGGCAGCAATTTCCAC
>DASZXF010000561.1:0-1980 GCA_035546055.1 Ktedonobacteraceae bacterium | reverse complement strand
CATTTTCCGCGTCTGGTAGCTTCGGTGCAGACTTTTATGGCTGAGGAGAAAGATCTGGAGAGGCTTCGGGAGCTTTTGATACAATTATGTATTGCTAAGTCAGAAGAAGAAATCCTGAACTTGATTGGGCGGGAAGGGAAGCTGAAAAATTCTGCCCGGGCGTAAACGGGCTTGTTCGTTCCGTCTTTGCTGATTGCTGTTGACCCTCTTTGCTGACCGGGGTTGGTGAAGAGGGAAAACGGCAATTTTTTGGTTATATTCTGGTGTTTAAAGGCGACAGACCAGTGAGGAGTATGCTTAGAACTGCTGTGAGGAGCAAGAGATGGAATATCAGATGGGTGGCATTGCCACGGATTTTCTTTCGCAGGAGGAGCGTGTACGGCTGGTTGGTCTGTGCCGCAAATTGACGGGGAGCGCGGACGCGGCGGAGGATCTGGCCCAGGAGACGCTGCTGCTGGCCTGGCGGAGAATTGAGGGTTTGCGCGAACCGGAGAAGCGGACTCAGTGGATAGCGGGCATCGCGCGCAACCTTTCGCTGCGCTGGTTGCGCCAGCAGGGTCGCGAACGAGAGCATACATCGCTACTAACGCAGGGCGACGACGAGGCGGGGGCAACGACCCTGGAAGATCTGCTGGCCGATGAGTTTGATCTGGAGATCGAGCTGGAGCGGCGGGAACTGGTGACGCTGCTGGATCGCGCCCTGGCGCTGCTGCCGGAGGAGACGCGCACGGTGCTGGTCAAACGCTATATCGAGGAGTCACCCCTGGCGGAGATTGCCGCGCAGATGGAGACGAATGCCAGCGCTGTGGCGATGCGCCTGCAACGCGGCAAACTGGCTCTGCGCAAGGTGCTGACCGCCGAGATGCGCGAGGAGATTACCCCTTATACTCAGGCCGCGAGCGAGCGCACCTGGATACAGACTTCGCTCTGGTGCGACCTCTGCGGTCAGCATCGCCTGCTGGGGTACAGAGATCCGGAGCGCGGGCTGCTCTATTTCAAATGCCCGGTGTGCAGCCCCGGTGACTCGGTGCTGAGCCGCAATGAGTCGCTGCCAATTTTGCGTGGCATCTAAGCCTTTAAGCCCGCCCACACTCGTCTGGGGGAGTGGTGCCACACCTATTATCGCCGGGCTTTGCGCGATGGTTCGATGTCCTGTGATACCTGTGGGGATCAGATGGAGGTCAGACTGAGCACCTCTGGAGACATTCGTCAACTCGGCTGGTTGAGCCATGACTCGCCAATCTGGATCGGCTGCTCCGCTGATCGCCTGGTCTGCGTGCTCTGCCCTCGTTGTCAGAGTATCAACTGTATCTCCCTGGAAGCGCTGGCGCTCTTTTTACCGGAAGGCCGGGCCTTTTTGCGCACGCATCAGCGCATTCATCTTTTGCCTGATCGCACCATCGAGTTCGCGGGCCGCCCGGCGGTGGTGACGCGCTTTGAGAGCCTGAGCGCAACCGCCAGCTACGAGGTTATCTCTGACTCTCAAACCTATGAGGTTTTACGCGTTATTGGAGGTGAGAGATGAGCGGGGTGAGCGTAGAACAGGCGGCGGTGAGCACGCTGGAGGAGCCAGTATCGCGCCGTCAGTGGCCGATCTATGCCCTTTTTCTGGGGAATACCATCTCGAATATTGGCGATATGCTGACCTTTCTGGCGATTCCCTGGTTCGTTCTGCAAACGACGGGAAGCGTGGAGCAGGCGGGCATTACGGGCTTCTTTTCAGCCTTGCCTACTGTTCTCTCGGCCTTTTTTGGCAGCGTGGTGGTTGATTATCTGGGCTACAAACGCACCAGCATACTGGGCGATATTCTCTGCGGCCTGACGGTTATGCTGGTCTCGTTGCTCTACCACACAGTCGGGCTGGCCTTCTGGCAATTGCTGGCGCTGGTTTTCCTGGGCGGTTTGCTCAGGTCGCCGGCGAATACGGCGCGCTGGTCGCTGGTGCCCGACCTGGCGAAGCTGGCGGGCATGCGCCTGGAG
>DASZXF010000560.1:0-9928 GCA_035546055.1 Ktedonobacteraceae bacterium | reverse complement strand
GAGCGCTGCGCGCTCGCCAAACCTCATCAAAAAGAGGGGGGCGGGGCGCAACAAGCGGTTGGGACCGCCTCAGAAAAATTGGGGATGACGAGGCAGCAGAGGCAAAACGGGAAAGCGAAAAAACCTGGCCGCTTTCTCTTTGACGTTTTTCTCCTGAGATATTATGCTTAGTGCAGAGAAAAATTCATTTCCTGTTGAGAGGAAAGAGCAAATCCATGTCTGAGATTGCACAATCTGATGCCCCGACGCCCATCAGACCTTCGTGGAGGGTCTGGGTGAAGGTCGGGCGCCCATTTACCCTGACGGCTACTCTGAGTCCGCTACTGGTGGGTACGGCTGTGGCGGCTGATGAGGGCGTGTTTCGCCCGTTGCATTTTGCCCTGGCTCTGCTGGCCGGACTTTTTTTACAGATAGGCACCAACTACTTTAACGAATACTTCGATTATCGCTATGGTCTGGATAGCGCTGATTCGCTGGGTGCCAGCACAGTGATTTTTCGCCGCGAGATGAGCGCCAGACAGGTCTTTGGCGGTGGATTGGCCTGCTTCGGGCTGGCTGTTCTCCTGAGCCTCGCGCTGATCGCCCTGGTCGGTCCGGCCATTATTCTCTTCGGGCTGGTGGGTATGGCCATCGCCTATTTCTATAGCGCTCGCCCCTTTACCCTGGCCCGGCGCGGGCTGGGCGATATCATGGTTTACCTGGCCATGGGCCTGTTGATGACCTGGGGCGCGTACTATGTGCAGATCCAGCGCTGGGACTGGCTGGTGTTTGTCGCCAGTGTGCCGGTGGGCTTCCTGGTAACAGCCATCCTGAACATGAATAACGTGCGTGATTACCAGGAAGATCGCCTGGTGCATAAATTGACCCTGCCGGTGCGTTTCGGACAAACCTTCGGCGTCTGGTATCACACCTGTTTGCTGCTGGGGAGCTACCTGGCCGTCACGATTTTCACCATTCTACACTGGCTACCGGTGTACAGCCTGGTTGTCTGGATTACCTTCCCCCTGGCCTTTCTCAATGTGCGCTCCGTGCTCACCGCCAGCGACCGCAAGGCCTTTATCATCGGCATCAAGCGCACCTCTGCCCTGCATCTGCAATTCGGCGTCATGCTGGCCATCGGCTTTTTGCTGACCCGTCTCTAAACGGGCAGGCGTGCGCTATAATTAAAAAGAGGCAGAGAGCAGACCCGGAGAAATCGGCGTGTGGCCGGTCTCTCCGGGCCTGCTCTCTGTAGCATGGAAGCGGGGTGGAGTGTCCTTTAGTTGAAAGTTTAGAGAAAAAAATGAGTGCAAAGATCTCATTAGAAGAACGATTTCAGGCCAGCGGTGGCAAACAGCCCTATGTGCGCCGCCTCTTCGGGCGTATTGCCCGTGTCTACGATTTGATGAACCGCTTGATGAGTCTGGGCCTCGATCAGCGCTGGCGCAACTTTGCCGCTCGCTACCTGGCCCTGGGAACTGGCGAACTCGGCCTGGACCTGGGCGCGGGTACCGCTGATCTCTCAATCGCCGTGATCAAGCGCTCTGGCCCCGGTACGCGCATGATCGGCATGGATATCACCCCGGAAATGCTCGCCGAGGGACGCCGCAAGCTGGCGAAACTGGGCCTGCAAGATCGCATCGAATTGCGCGTGGGCGATGCCGAGCACATTGATCTGCCTGATAACAGCGTTGATGGCTGCTGTTCAGCCTTTACCGTGCGTAACCTGGCGGATATTCATCGCGGCTTCTCAGAAATGTTGCGCGTGGTCAGACCGGGATGCCGCGTCGTTTGCCTGGAGATCAGTCATCCGCCGGGCAAAATCTTTGGCCCGCTCTTCCACTTCTATTTTTACCGGCTGGCTCCCCTCTTTGGCACCATTATAGGCAAAGCCTTCGAGGAGTACAACTATCTGCCGCATTCCCTGACCACCTTCCCTGACGCGCCCGCCCTCAAGGTCATCATGGAAGAAGCTGGCTGGACCGATGTGCGTTTCTATCGCCTCGGTCGGGGCATGGTCGCCGTTCACGTAGGTACCAAAGCGGAAACGGAAGCCCGGCAGAAGTAACGGTGCTTCTGCTTTTCCAGGGCTGGCAGGTTTAGCTCGCCATGGTCTGCAATGTGCGCGCAGGTCCGCTGGTCTTGCTGCGGGCTACCATCAAAAGCAGGATAGGGAAGGCCGTGCAACTGAAGTACGAGGGCAGGCTACGCCAGGCCAGGAAAAGCGGAAGCACGGCCAGCAGCATCGCGGCTTCTGGACACACCCGGCAGATGCGCCAGTAGTAAACCAGCACGCCCGCCATCGCGCCCGCCTCCAGGGTAAGATAGCACCAGGAAGGCAGATAGGGCAGCAAGTGATAGGAACTCAAATTGATCAGACCCACACCCATGGGAAACATCGGGTCCGCCATAGGAGCCAGTACCCCCGCCAGCCAGGCCGCCGGATTCCAGCAGATAAAGGGCAGATTGATGAGCAAGGCCAGCGCGCCCGCCAGGATCAGGCGCAGACTGGCCTCGCGTAAGCTCTGCTGGCGCCAGATCATCACCAGGTAAAACGGCACAAAGAACCAGGCCAGTTGCTTGCTGGCCAGCGCCAGTCCGAAAAAGAGCGCCGAGAGCCAGCGCTTTTCGCGCAGCAGCCAGGCCAGCACCAGCAGCAGCATATAGAGAATATCCAGGCTGCCACTCATCGCCGAACTCAGCATAGGCACATTGGCCAGCGCCAGCAGCAGCACCCAGGGCCGCAACTCCTGGCGCGCCACCTTCCAGGCTATCCAGGCCAGCAGGAGATAGCTCAGCAGATAGAACGGCAGCACATTATAGATCTTCAGAAAAACCAGTGGAACCAGGCTCAAAAAGGACAGCGCGGGATAGCTCACCCTCGACTCAAATTCTGGCGCATCATTGGCCTTGAGCGCCGTATCGAAGGCCGAGCGTACCTCTACACTGCTGGGATAATCAAGGCGCCCGGCGAACTGGCCCTGGCGTAAAGGCGTCGTCCAGCCGGGTTGAATATCGAAACGGTGAGCGATATCCAGAATGTTTGATGACGTATAAGGATTTTTGCCTTCAAGCAGCAATTGAGCGGCGTTTGTATCCAGCGAGGTTCCATCATTGGAATAGGCAGGCGGCAAGAACCACTGGATCACCGAAATCGCCAGCAGCACTCCGCCGATTACCAGCAGCACCAGCGTTCTGAGCAGCGTCATGCGTTGCCAGCGCGCCCCATGCTGGCGGGCAAACTCAAGCTTTTGTGGCAAAGTAGCCGGCTTGATGGCCATCCAGAGCGCGAAAAATCCCCCCAGAGTCAGTCCGCAGGGAATCAGCGCCGCCGCCAGGGCGAGCAGCACTATATACCATTTTGTATCGTTGTTCTGACCCGGCGTAAAGGTAGGCACGATCAGAACCAGAGATTGGCAGCAGATGGCCAGGGCGATCCAGACCGCGCGCCGCTGGAGATCAATCACATTCAGCACCCCCGGAGCGCTCGCCTCGGTAAAAAAGAAACGCATCCAGCGGTAGTGGAGCGTAAAACGTGCGGCGCGCGCTGGCGTTGTTCTGGCCAGGCCAAACCGTTGTTCCATGAGTTCCTTCTTTCCATCATGTAGAAGTGCGTCTTTCCCGGAGACTCCTTGTCAACCCTCGCCCACCGGGTATGAGAGACAGCAGCACGCGCTTTCTGGCGTCATAAGCGCTGGATGTGTGCTAAGAGAATAGCAATGGCAGCATGGCTGCCTGGTTGATCATCGTGTGATCGCTTCTTAATCATATCCTATTTTTGCCGTGCTTTGTTGCCTCACAGGCCAGCACAGGTGTGTACTCGCTTGCTGGTGGCGCGGGTACACTGAGAAAGAAAAAGCTATTGCCTGATAGCCTTGCGGCCAGCGTTCGCTTGCATGCGTCGGAAAGAACGTGCTACACTTCTTAACAGAGGAATAGCAGGTGGAAGTTACAATATTCCTGTTGATGGTTTTATTTGAGGTTTGTCTATGGGTAAAAAAGCACTCATCTCTGAAATGGAGAAATTTCATTTCGGCAACACAATATTCTGCACCAATGGTCAGGATGGAACGCTGACCCAGGTGCTTTTCGACGCGGTGAGCAGGCGCCTGACGCACCTGGCGATCAGGCAGGGACGATTCTTTGGCAAGACGCGGTATGTGCCCTTTTCCGCCGTCACCAGGGCCAATGGCGAGGGCGTCTGGCTGAATATAACGCTGGAGCAACTATCCGATCAGCCGGACAGCGCCGGACCAGGCGTCGAACTGAATGCCCGCACGGCTGTACGCGGCGGGTCCGCCAGTGGAACGCTGCAACTGGTCGCCGTGCAGCCTGAAAGCGGCGAACTGGCCTCTATCGTCGCGCGCAACGTCCCGGCAGGTCGCGACACCCTGCTGCGCGAGCAATACATCGGCGAATTGACCTCTGATCAGGTCGCCATCACAGCGGACGAAAAGGTGCTTAACGTTCTGCCGCCCTATCGTTCTGATCGTGAATTGCAGAAAGAGGTTGATGACATCGTTTTTGATCTGAACTTTCTGCACATCGATCTCAAAGGAATGCGTCTGCGCGTCCTGGATAGCGTCCTCTACATGGAAGGCAACGTTTCCAGCGCCCTGCGCGGCGAACTGGCGCGCGATCAGGTCGCCGGGGTCACAGGACTGCTGGAAATCAAGAACGACCTCATCGGCGACGATACCCTCGCGGCTGATATCGCCCGCGCTCTGGGTCAGGACGAGCGCACGCGCGATCTCCCCATCGGCGTCTATCCGCAACTGGGCGTCGTGCGACTCGGCGGCTCCGTGCGCACCGCTCAGCAAAAAGAGGCCGCCATCGCCATCACCCGCAGCTTTGAAGGCGTGCGCGGCGTCATCAACGAACTGGTCGTCGATCCATCCGCTGACATGCTCTATGTCATGAGCGCTCCAGAGGGTGGCGAAGCCAGAGATCTTACTCCCGGTAAGTTTATCCGCCACACAAAATAAGCAGACGACGGTACAGCGCGCCAGGAATGCACTGAGCTTTTTTCATGCTGTACCGCTCATCTCTCTATTGACAGATCCAGTGAACACAGCTATTATTCATTGAATAATAGCTATTTTTCTATGTAGTAGATAGATCAGAAGGCGGAAAAGTAAAGATTCATGGAAAGTACCGAAAAACTTACTCCGGGTGAACAAGAAGTTCCTCCGCCAAGCAACCACAAAACAAATTCCGTGAATGGGGGTGTGGCACGCCATATGCCGACACTACGCCGTGAGGTAGCCGCGCAGGCGCTCAAAGAACTCTGGCAGGAGCGCGAATTGGCTGGCAATCCATTGATATTTGCCTCTCCGATGCAGGGGAGAATGCAGGCTGAACACCATCCGTTGCTTCTGGATCAGCTTGTTTCCAAAAGCCAGCGCAAAAAGGCTCTTTTCGGCCAGTTAGCAAGCTGGGAGCGCCTGGAAGCTCCCGAATATGCTCAGGGCATCGCAGCGACCGGGGAAGTGGGCGTTTTGCTCAAGGCTGACCTGCTGCGCAGCGCTGAGGCGGGCGACAGGCAGACCCAGCCTTCTGCTCCCTATAGCTGGGTTTGTTATACCTTCCGCAGCGGCTGGCAGGCGCTCTCAGTCTTTTTCTATGATAGTGACAGCAGCGATACTCTGGCCCTGGCGGCGATCCCGAACGGCCATCAGGATGAATGGCTGGCCTTTCTCAAATTACTGGATGAACTGCATGACGCGCTGTGGCGAAAAGCGCGGCGGGGATATATCGAGATCATCGGCGGCGACGACGAACTGGCCGACGTAATTCGCAAGTCGTCATATGCTGATCTGGTTTTGCCGGAGGAGACGCTGACCCGCCTGGCGGCGCAGCGACGTATTTTTGAACCGGAAATCCTCAATCGCTACGCGGCTTTACGCGTGCCCCGTCTGCGCAAAGTGCTGTTAATTGGTCCGCCGGGAACAGGCAAAACCACCCTGCTCAAAGCTGAAGGGGCCAATCATGCCAGAAAAGGCGGCCTGGTCTACTACGTGTGCGCCCCCGCGCATACGCGCAGCACCACCTCCTGGCAGCAACTTTCACATGCCCTGCACATGGCCGCCGAGAGTCGTCTGCCCACGCTGGTTCTGGTGGAAGACTTCGAGCTGTTTGTCTCCAATCCCACCGAACTACAGCTTGTGCTGAACACCCTCGATGGTGTCGCCACGCCCGATAATCCCGCCGGTACTTTGCTCCTGGCCACCAGCAATGATCCTGAGAAGATCGACCTGCGCATTCGCGACCGCCCCGGTCGTATTGATGTGCTGATCGAGGTCGGCCTGGTCGAGGATATCGATCTTGGGCGGCGCTTCCTGAGCCATTTTCTCGGCAGCGCCTACCGCGCGGAGGAACATGCCCAGGTCGCCGAAGTTCTGGTCAGGCAGCCGGGCAGCCATTTTCGCGAAGTCTGTATTGCCGGTTCCATGCGTGCCCTCGACCAGAACCGCAGCGAGATCCAGGCTGATGATCTGTTGTGGGCACACGATATGATCATGACCGGGCGTGCCCTGGCCGCCGAGGCGGAGCGCTTCTTGCCCACGTCCTCGCGTAAAAAGGGCAACTACTTCGGTAAACGCTGATATTTTTATGCAGAAAAGAGGCGGGCGCGCAGCGCTTGGGTAGCGCTGCGCGCTCGCCTCTTTTCTGCGTAAACCAGCGGAATTATTTGCCGCTGGCCTGGAGTGCCTGGTCGAGATCGGCGATAATGTCGCGCGCATCCTCAATGCCCACGGAGAGGCGAATACAGCCATCGGTAATGCCGTAGCGCAGGCGTTCTTCGGCAGGTAGCGTGCGATGAGAGGAAATGGCAGGCGAGCTTACCTCAGTGTGGACATCGCCCAGCGTGGTCACAGGCAGGCAGAGGCGCAGTTCGTCCATAAAATGCGAGGTCGCCTCCTTGCTCTGTTGTTTCAGTTCAAATGAGAGCAGACCGCCATACAGCCCGTTTCTAAACAGTCTGCTGGCCAGCTCATGTTGAGGATGGTTTTCCAGACCTGGATAATGGACGCGTGCGACTGCCGGGTGTTCGGCCAGGAAACGCGCCACCTGGAGAGCATTGGCGCAATGGCGCTCCATGCGCAGGGCCAGCGTTTTCAGACCGCGCATGGTCAGGTACGACTCGAAAGGACCGAGCATCGCGCCCAGCAGATTCGCGTAGGAGCGCAATTGCTGGAGCAGGCTCTTTTTGTTTGTGACAGCCACGCCCGCCGTACTATCTCCATGACCGCTGATATACTTGGTAGCGCTGTGGACAACGATATCGAAGCCATGAGCCAGGGGTTGCACAAGGTAGGGCGTAGAGAAGGTGCTATCGATGACGGAAATAGCGCCTACTTCTCTGGCCGCTGCGGTAATCAGGTCCAGGTCGGTGACTTTGACCAGCGGGTTAGAGATCGTCTCCACCAGCACCACATCGGGTTCTTCCTCACGGATGATCTCACCCGCCTTTGTACAGCAGAGATCTTTAAAGACCACGCTGATGCCCAGAGGGGCAAAGACCGTGCGCAGCAGACTGATCGTCGCGCCGTAGAGATCCTGCGCGACCAGAATTTTCGCGCCCGCCGTCAATCCTGTCGCCAGGAGCGTTCCCTGAATCGCCGCCATCCCCGATCCCATGACCACCGCGCCCACGCCACCTTCGCTCATGCCCAGTACATGCTCAAGCGCGTGCGCGTTGGGATTGCCCTGACGAGCGTAGACAAACGACTGCTCGCCTGCCGCGTTTTTCTCGAAAGCCTCGTCAAGCTGTTCAGTATCGCCATGCAGAAATGTCGTGCTGGTATAGATAGGCTGAACAGTTGGCGCACCCGTGGCGTTCGTCGGGCGAATATACTCGCCTCCATGCACAAAAAGGGTGTCTAAACTCCAGTTCTGCGGTTCTGCTTCTTTCATGTTGCTCCTTGTGGATGAGATAGGTCGTTGCTTCAGGGAGTACACAGTTTATTCATGTATTGCAGGTCTTCCAGCAATACATCGATAGAAGGCAGCTCCGCCTCGTGTTGTGCAATCCATTGCGCATAGAATGCTCCGTAGCGATTAGCCAGGACTATGCTCGGCAGGGTTGTGCGCGTCTCGCCGTTCCAGAAGGTATAGCGGGCGATAACCTGGCCCTGTGGATCAGCCAGCAGGGCGAACGGCAACTGCAGTTCTTCCTGCACCCGTAGATGGGTCACCACCGTATCCGTCGTTAGTACCAGAACCGCGCATTCTTCTTCTCTCAGCTCGCGGTAGCGCTGCTTAAACTCGCGGAGAAGTCCGCGAGCCTCGCTGGTCGTCGCGCTGGTCAGCAAAATCAGAATCAGGTGTTCGCGCTGTTTGTAGTCCCACGGGCTATGTGGCATCCCGTCCGCGCCGGGCAGGGAGAAAGCCGGGATAACCTCTCCCACGCGCAAGAAGGGTTGATACTGCTGCTCGGACATAGTATTCCTCTCAAGTGGCTGTTTAGAATAAGACCTCATGGCAATTGTACCATTAATCGGTACCCTTTGTGCAGCCATAGCTGAGCCTTGCCAGGCTCTCGACGCCTGGTTCGGGTGGTATATCGCTTCTTGCAGAGAGATAATCTCTATTGTGCTTCGGTCATACCCCAGGCAGTCAGCAGACCTCCCTCTGCCTCAAAGTCTGGTTGTTGCATTTCGTAGAGCATTTGCCGATATATTTCCTCGTAATTCTCCGGTACGCGAATCCATTTGCGCAAAAAAGGCACAATCGTGCGAAAGAGGAGGCGCATATCCTCGGCCCAGACTTGTTGTTCAGGCGTGCCGGCATGGTAGCGCGAACTGGAAACGCGCGTTTGCACCTGTTGAAAGCCATGCCTTTGCAGCAGAGGAGCCAGTTCATTGATCAGACCATCGCTGGCAGGTGTGAAGAGATGCCCGGCGTGATAAGAAGCCTGGAGAAAAAGCTCAAAGAGGCGCGTGAGCGCGGGACTGGTGCTTTCCGGTATCCACATGGGTTCAGTGATACGCACAACTCCGCCAGGGCACGTCACGCGCTGATATTCTTGCAGGAGCTTGGGCCATTCCCATGTGCGCAGCCAGCCCGCCGCGAGACGTTGATTAACCAGGTCAAAGAAATCGGTGGGGAATTCAAGCATGCGCAGGGCGTCCGCCACGTGAAACTCCACGCGGTCGCTGACCTGCGCAGCGGCGGCCTGCTGGCGGGCAAACTCGATATAGGTCCGGCTCGCATCCACTCCAACGAGCACTGTGCCGGCTGGCATCGTTCGCGCCAGCTCAATCAGCCAGCTCCCGGTCCCGCAGCCGATATCAAGCACCCGCTGAAAAGTTGCCGAAGCAGGCTGCTCCGGCAGAACTCCTCCCATGGACGTGGTAATCATATGGTCCTGGATGCGGATGCGGTTCAACTCATCTTGATTGGAGCGATCCGCTACAAAATACGTGCTGGGCTGTTCCGGTTTAGCGTCTGATGGCATCATTCGCGCCTCCTTGCTCCATGCTATTCACCCTGACCGTAATCGGCAGGGCATTACCTCTGTTTCAGAGTATACCTGAGCAAAACGCGCCTGTCGAGGGATTGCCATATCTATCATGGAGTTTATCACAATTCGCTTGCTCCTTCCTTCACCCTTCTCTGGTTGGAGAGGAACTGCACAGGATTTTTTATATATCGCTTTTTCCTCTTCCAATGATTTTCCTTCTGTTGCTTGCCATGCCTCCCCACCCCCAAGAGAAGAATGATGCAGGACCAGCCGGGCCGCGCCCGGCTGGTCCTGCCTCATTCTTCAAACTCGCGCCGCCGCAGGTGGCGCGAGACAGCAGAAGCAAGATGGGAAAACGGAAAAGCCCTGGGAACTGCAACATAAGAGCTTGCAATCGGCCATACTGAGGAGCATAATGGAGACAGAGTTTGAACTCTTTTGTGGAGGATCTTTCAAAAATGAACGGTAAAATGGAGGCGGCCC
>DASZXF010000559.1:0-1701 GCA_035546055.1 Ktedonobacteraceae bacterium | reverse complement strand
TGGCCCGAACTTTCTGCCCCCTGCTTTCAGGGCAGGCCCATGGCAAAGGGGGAGAAAACAAGGACAGCAGGGCGCAGATTGCCCGTGAACGGGTTTGGGTGGCCGTAAAAGGCCGCTGTTACTGAGAGTTCCCCTGCTTGGCCAGCTTCATGCGCGCGGATTCCAGCTTCTTTTGCACATTGGCGATGTCGGAGTTGTCCACATCCGCCGCCACACTCCGGCCATATTCGCGCAAAGCCCGCTCCCAGTAGGCCGCCGCCATCTTGAGCCGGTCGGTCTTGAGGTAGAGATCTCCGAGGTGGTCGAGCACCGCAGGATCGTTGCCGATGCGCTCCGAAGCCTTACGCAGGTTTTCTTCCGCCAGGACGTAATTGCCGAGCTTGTAATAAGCCCAGCCAAGCGAGTCCAGATAGGCTCCATTCTGTGGGTCCAGTTGCAGGGCTTTCTTGATGTATCCCAGGGCCTCTTCCAGGCGCACCCCGCGGTCGGCGAGCATATAACCCAGATAGTTCAGGGCCGTGGCGTTGTCGGAGTCGTTGACCAGCACCCGGCGGAACATATCCTCCGCCTGATCGAATTTCTTCTGGCGCTCGAAAATCGACCCCGCGACAAAGGCCACATAATCCTTTTCTTCCTGCTTTTGGGACATGCCTTCGGCTTTGGCAATCGCAGCCTCCGACTCGGGCCAGCGCTTCAACCGGCTGTATATCTGGGCCAGTGAGATATAGACATCGCGATCCTCGGGCGTATTGGTCAACTGGGCCTTGGCGAGTTCCAGTCCCTTTTCCACCTGCCCGGAATCGGTCATCTGCGAAGCCAGCACCAGCTTCATTCCGCGGGCCTTGGGAAGCTTCTGGGTCGCCTCCTGAGCCGCAGCCGTGGCCTGCGTGTACTGTTTGGCATCGCGGTAGGTATCGATGATCTGCTGGTAGGCGCGCGATATCCCATCCTCACCCAGAGGAATCATGCGCCGGAAGGTATCAACCGAAAGCTGGGTCTTACCTGCCTCCCGGTATACCGTTCCCAGCCTCTCGAGGAAAACTGCGCGGTTGTTGCGCTCACCCTCGGTGTAGCTATTGTTCTGCTTTTCGCTTTTCTGTAACAGCTGCTGGAGCGCCTGAGCGGCCTGGTCGTACTTTCCCTGTCCCTGGTAGATCACGGCGATGTTGTAGGGAACCTCCAGGGAATCCGGCACCTCGGTTTCAGCGGTCTTGAGGCTTGCGAGAGCCTCATCAAATCGTCCCTGGCGGCGTTGGATTTCGGCAATGCGCATATAGCTTTGCGCATCGTGGGAATCGGCCTCAACAATTGCCCGGTATTGGTCCAGAGCCGCGTCTGGCTGGTTGTCGTTGAGCAGACTCTGGGCCAGGCCTCGCATGGCTTCCAGATTGTCCTTGTCCTGTGCGACGGCTAGCTTGTAAGCGTCAATCGCTTTTTTGTACAACTTCTGCTGCTCGTAGGTATATCCCAAAGCGGCATAGGTCTTGCCGGAGCGCTCATCTTCCGGAACCGCCAGCAGAAGCTGCGTGGCGCGGCTCGCGTCGCCCTCCTCAATGTAAAGATAGGCAAGGGTAATGGCGGCCTCTTCCGAATCCGGCTGCAGGTCCAATGCCCTCTTGAAGGACTTTTCTGCCTTCAGGAGCTCATTGCCAATACGGTACAGCCGGCCCAGCAGCAGGTGATTCTCGGGATTATTCGGCT
>DASZXF010000558.1:0-4361 GCA_035546055.1 Ktedonobacteraceae bacterium | reverse complement strand
TGGAATTGAGCCTGGAGCCAACGCTCTTTGAACAGGCGTTTGATGCTTATCATGCCGTGTTGTTTCCCGCTTTCGTGTCATTCGTCAACAGAGTCCCAAAAGAGGGGCGCAACAAGCGGTTGGGGCTGCCTCAGCAACATCAGATCCCGTTGGGAAGGTCGTGGTGGACTCCTCGTCGCTGCGCGACTCGCCCTGGTGCTTTTGGAGGAGGTGGCAGGTTGGCCTCGGCCCAACCTGACACCTCCTCCACCCCTTGCGCAGCGCCTCAGGCGTTGAAGAGTCCACCACGACCTTCCCAACGGCATCAAACATCAGGGCGGACTCATGTGCAGTCAGCTTGCTGGCTGCAAGGAGAGGGGCGGAGATATCGGGGCGCGCAAATTTTCTGGTCGCTGTCTCTTGACAATTTCCACGCTCATAGGTCAAGATTCAAGGATGATTGCCGCGCGACTGCTGCGGCTTTGGGGATCAGGCAGAAGGAAGAACCTATGGCAACAACGAGACGACGAAATGAAGTCGAGAAGGCAGAGCAGCCGGAACAGCCGGAACAGCAGCCTCGTTTTGAGCGTAATCCGGGTATGGATCTGGATATGGCCTGGGTGCGCCAGGTGCGCGTCAACCTCAGCGCGGTTGAGCGCCGCGCGGCCACCATTCCGGCCCGGCGCACTGTGAAAAAAGAATGGCAGGCGGCCTGGCTGCTGCGCGCCATCACCTGTATCGATCTGACGACGCTGGCGGGCGATGACACGCCGGGCAACGTGCGGCGTCTGTGCGATAAGGCGCGCCATCCTGTGCGCCAGGATGTGCTGGAGGCTCTGGGCGCGGGCGAACTGGATCTCAAGGTAGGCGCGGTATGCGTGTATCACAACCTCGTGCCGGTCGCGGTCGAGGCCTTGCGTGGTTCGGGCATCCCGGTTGCGGCTGTTTCGACGGGCTTTCCCGCCGGACAGAATCCTTTTGAGCAGAAAATAGATGAAATCAAAGCCTCTGTCAGGGCCGGGGCCGAGGAGATTGATATCGTCATCTCGCGCTCTCATGTGTTGACCGGCAACTGGCAGGCGCTTTATGACGAAGTTCGCGCCTTCCGCGCCGCCTGCGGGGAGGCGCACATGAAGACCATCCTTGCTACTCATGAACTGGCGACCCTGCGTAACGTCGGCATGGCCAGCCTGGTCTGTATGATGGCTGGCGCCGATTTTATCAAAACCTCAACCGGCAAAGAAGCGGTCAATGCGACCCTGCCGGTTGGACTGGTCATGGTGCGTGCAATCCGCGAGTATTACGAGCGCACCGGCTATCAGATAGGTTTTAAGCCAGCGGGCGGTATTCGCAGCGCAAAGGCATCAGTAGACTGGCTTATTTTGATGAAAGAGGAACTGGGAAACGCCTGGCTGAATAACCATCTCTTCCGTCTGGGAGCCAGCGGCCTGCTTTCGGATATTGAACGTCAACTTTCGCATTTTGTCACCGGCCATTATGCGGCGGCGCATCACAACCCCATGGTTTAGCTCGGTATCTTTGAGCGGATTGCGGTATGGCCCTGGCCAGACTGCTCCTGGCTTGAAGGACTACAGAGAAAACCTGAAAAATCAAGTGGTTTTGCATCAGGGAGAAGCAAGATGAATGTGATGGATATTTTTGAGACGATGGAGTATGGACCAGCCCCCGAAGCCGCCGCGCCGGGCCTGGAGTGGATTCGGGCGCATCAGCCCTTTGGCCTGTTTATCAACAATCGCTGGACCGTCCCGGCCAGCGGTCAATACCTGGAGAGCATCAATCCGGCCAGCGGCAAGGCGCTGGCACGCGTGGCTGCCGCGAACAGCGCCGATGTAGACGCGGCGGTGGCGGCTGCTCGCGCGGCTTTTGCGAGTTGGGGACAGACCCCCGGCCATGTACGTGCTCGCTACCTCTACGCTCTTGCGCGCCATCTGCAAAAGCACGCGCGCCTGCTGGCTGTACTGGAATCGCTGGACAACGGCAAGCCTATTCGGGAAACGCGCGATATCGATATTCCCCTGGTGGCGCGCCACTTTTACTATCATGCCGGCTGGGCGCAGTTGATGGAGAGTGAACTGGCGGGCTACGCGCCTGTTGGCGTTGTGGGACAGATCATTCCCTGGAACTTTCCTCTGCTCATGCTGGCCTGGAAGATTGCCCCGGCCCTGGCCATGGGCAATACAGTTGTGCTCAAGCCAGCTCGTTACACATCGTTGAGCGCGCTCAAATTCGCCGAAATTGTGCAGGAGGCGGGTCTGCCGCCCGGTGTGGTCAATATCGTAACTGGCGAAGCCTCGGCGGTGGGTGAGGCGCTGGTGCAGCATCCCGACATCAATAAAATCGCCTTTACCGGCTCAACTGAAGTCGGGCGCAGCATTCGGCGCGCCACAGCAGGCTCAGGGAAAAAGCTCTCCCTGGAACTTGGCGGAAAATCGCCCTTTGTGGTTTTTGATGATGCCGACCTGGATAGTGTGGTTGAGGGTGTGGTTGACGCCATCTGGTTCAACCAGGGCCAGGTCTGCTGTGCCGGTTCGCGTCTGCTGGTGCAGGAGAACATCGCCGGGCGCCTGTTCGATAAATTGCGCGCCCGCATGGAGCATTTGCGGGTGGGGGAGCCGCTCGACAAGGCCGTTGACATCGGCGCCATCGTCTCGCCGGGTCAGCTCAAAGAGATTCAACGCCTGGTCGATCTGGGCGTCAAAGAGGGCGCGACTCTCTGGCAACCATCCTGGGCCTGTCCGAGCGAAGGGTATTTCTTCCCGCCCACGCTTTTTACCAACGTCTCGCCCGCGACCACCATTGCGCAGGTCGAAATCTTTGGCCCGGTTCTGGTAGCTATGACCTTTCGTACCCCCGCCGAGGCGGTCGAACTGGCGAATAATACCCGCTACGGACTGGCTGCCAGCGTATGGAGCGAGAATATCAACCTGGCGCTGGACATCGCTCCCAGAATCAAGGCTGGAAGCGTCTGGATTAACTGTACCAATCTTTTTGATGCGGCCAGTGGTTTCGGCGGTTATCGCGAAAGCGGTTTTGGTCGCGAAGGTGGCAAAGAGGGTTTGTACGAATATGTCAGGCCGGCCTGGGAGCAGAACGCTGGCCAGGAGTCGGCTGGAACCGCGCCGCAGCCACAGGAAGTAGCAACCGCTGAGAAGGTTGCCCCTGCCGAGCCGACGAGCGGCGAAGATGCAGAGAGCGCAGACTGGTTGCCCGCCATAGATCGTACTCCCAAGCTGTTTATTGGCGGCAAGCAGGCGCGCCCGGACTCGGGATACAGCCGCAACGTCTACGATCCTCAGCAGCGTTTGCTCGGTCAGGTGGGCGAGGGCAATCGCAAGGACATTCGCAACGCCGTTGAGGCCGCGCACAAAGCCAGCGGCTGGGCCTTGAACAGCGCCCACAATCGCGCGCAGATCCTTTACTATATCGCCGAGAATCTGGCTGTGCGCGAGGAAGAATTCGCCCGCCGCATTGCCGCGCAGACGGCCTGTACCAGCCAGGAGGCGCGGGTAGAAGTGCGGACCAGCATCTCGCGCCTCTTTAGTTATGCCGCCTGGACCGACAAATATGAAGGCCAGGTGCATCGTCCGCCGCTGCGCGGGGCTGTGCTGGCGCTGCCTGAAGCGATAGGCGTCATCGGCATCGCCTGCCCTGATGAGTATCCCCTGCTTGGTTTTATCTCGCTGGTCGCGCCCGCCCTGGCCATGGGAAATGCCGTCGTAGTCATTCCCTCCCAGCAGGCTCCCCTGAGCGCCACGGACCTTTATCAGGTCTTTGAAACCTCCGATGTGCCAGCCGGCGTGGTGAATATCGTCACCGGCGAGCGTGACGTGCTCAGCAAAGTGCTGGCCGAACACGACGACGTAGAGGCCATGTGGTACTTTGGTCCGCGCGAAGGCGGTAAAATGGTCGAACTGGCCTCCGCCGGCAACATGAAACGCACCTGGACCAGCTACAGTCATCCCCGCAACTGGCTGCTGCGCGAACAGGGAGAAGGTCAGGAGTTTCTGCGCGCCGCCACGCAGGTCAAAAACATCTGGATACCTTACGGAGAATAGCGCTGATTCTGCCATAAACGGTTCCACTCCAGCAGGACATGCAGAACGAGTCCCAGGCAACGGGCGACCCGTTCTGCATGTCTCGCTGGAGCGAGGCCGCACGTATTCTGTCAGGGTTTTGTAATATTGGAGATGGTCCATAAAAAGGCTGAGTAGTTTGAGGCCTCCTGCCTTACGAAGATGAGGATTTGCGGGGAGAGGCCAGCAGGTCGTTGTTGACCTGGAAGACTCCCAGCGTAATCATAGCTGTGCAGATGTTGCCCAGGCTCTGAATGATCAGTTTATGGGCCTCAACTTCGCCGATGA
>DASZXF010000557.1:0-3075 GCA_035546055.1 Ktedonobacteraceae bacterium | reverse complement strand
GCCTGTACCTGGCCGATGAGGAGGTGCGTCTGTCTCCTCCCCAGTTGCGCGACTGGCTCATCGCGCAGGACATTACGGTCAGCTTTGTCCCGACCCCACTGGCCGAGGAACTGCTGGCTCTCTCCTGGCCCACGCAGATCTCGCTGCGCTATCTGCTCACCGGAGGAGACAGGCTTCATCGCGCGCCATCAGCTGACCTGCCCTTCCAACTGGTCAATCACTATGGACCCACGGAATGCACTGTCCTGGCGACGGCGGCAGTCATTGCGGCAGAGACAGAGCCGCCCACCGGTTTACCCACCATTGGACGCGCCATTGCCAATACCCGCCTCTATGTCCTGGATCGCTCTGCCCAACCTGTGCCCATCGGGATACCAGGAGAGTTGTACATCGGCGGGGCAAGCGTGGCTGCCGGGTATCTGCATCAACCAGAGCTGACGGCTGCGAAATTTATTCCGAATCCGTTCAGCACCGATCCGGCTGACCGACTCTATAAAACCGGGGACATTGTGCGCTATCTGCCCGATGGCACACTTGATTTCATCGGTCGCGGCGATGACCAGGTGAAGATTCGCGGCTTCCGCATCGAATTGGGGGAGATCGAATCTGCGCTCCTCAAGCATCCACTCGTTCGCGAGGCCGCGACCACGGTTCAGAACCGTCCGCAGGGCGATCCTTTCATCGCGGCCTTTCTTGTCACGGAGCATGGACAACCCATTGCTGACGCCTCATTGCGAGCGTTTCTCCAGCAGATGCTTCCAGACTATATGCTCCCAGCCGTCTATACACGGGTCGAAACGTTGCCCTTAACGGCTAATGGGGGAAAGATAGACCGCCGCTCACTGCCAGCAGTGGCCTTTCTTCCTGCCTCTGCCCTGCCCGAGACTCCCCACAATGCGCTGGAGGAAACGATCATTACCATCTGGAGAGAGTTGCTGGGTCGGGAGAATGTGGGACGGCAGGATAATTTCTTTGAACTGGGCGGCCATTCACTCCTGCTGGTACGTTTGCAAGAGCAGATTCGCCTGCGATTACAAAAAAATCTTCCGTTGCTGGACTTTTTCACGTACCCCACGGTGAGTTTGTTAGCACGCCGCCTCAGCGAAGATCCCCATGGGCAACCGCCAGCGCCGTCAGCAGCTCCAGGTCCGCTCACCGCACCTGCCGCCTCACCGGTGCCGCAACAACGAACGACCGGGATCGCGGTGATCGGTATGGCTGGCCGCTTCCCCGGTGCCGACACTATCGAGGCCTTCTGGCAAAATCTGAGCGCCGGCGTGGAGAGCATCAGTCGCTTCAGCACCGAGGAACTGGCAGCGGCGGGCGCAGATCTGAGTTACATCGATGATCCTCATTTTGTACCGGCCAAAGGCATCCTTGAGGATGCGGACTGCTTTGACGCGCCTTTCTTCGGCATTACGCCACGCGATGCGGAAACCCTTGACCCGCAGCAGCGCGTTTTCCTGGAATGCGCTTTTACCACCCTGGAACATGCTGGTTATGATGCCGAGAGATATCCAGGCCAGATCGGCATCTACGCCGGCTCCAGTATGAATACCTACTTTCTCAATAATCTCTATCCCAATAAAACCTACCTGAAGATGGTCGGCATGTACCAGATGAGCATTAGCAACGAAAAGGATTCGCTGACCACCCGGACGGCGTATAAACTCAATCTCAAAGGGCCGGCGGTGACGGTACAAACTGCCTGCTCTACCTCGCTCGTTGCGGTACATATGGCCTGCCAGGCATTGCTGAACGGTGAGTGCGATATGGCCCTGGCCGGCGGCGTGTCGATCCAGGCGCCATTAAAGGAAGGCTATCTCTATCAGGACGGCGATATTCTGTCCCCCGATGGCCATTGTCGCGCTTTTGATACAGACGCCCAGGGGACAGTTTCGGGCAATGGCGTGGGCCTGGTCTTGCTCAAACCCCTGGAACAGGCGCTCCACGATGGGGATACAATCCACGCTGTCATCAAAGGAACCGCGATTAATAATGATGGTGCTGTCAAGATAGGCTATACCGCTCCCAGCCCTGAAGGGCAGGCCGGAGTGATCATCAAAGCCCTGGATGCCGCTCAGGTCAGCGCCGATACAATTTCCTATGTGGAAACCCATGGCACAGGCACAAAACTGGGCGATCCCATTGAGATCGAAGGACTGACCAGAGCGTTTCGGGCTCGTGGAGCACAGGAATCGATGGTTTGCGCCATCGGGTCCGCCAAATCAAATATCGGCCATCTCGATGCGGCGGCTGGGATCGCCGGAACGCTGAAAACGATTCTCGCCCTCAAACAGCGGCAAATCCCGCCCAGCCTGCATGTTGTCAAACCAAACGCGGCGCTTGATTTTGCCCGCAGTCCCTTCTTTGTGAATACCCACCTCTCCGAGTGGTCTGCGACTCCTGCCCATCCCCGGCGAGCTGGCGTGAGTTCTTTTGGGATCGGCGGCACCAATGCCCATATCATTCTGGAGGAGGCTCCTTCTCAAGCCCCGTCCGGCAGATCCGCGCGCACATGGCAATTGCTTACCCTCTCGGCGCTCAATGCTTCCGCCCTTGAAAAGAAGACGGATCAATTGCTGAGCCATCTCAAACAGCAGCCTGACCTGAATCTGGCCGATGTGGCCTATACGCTGCAAAGCGGGCGTAAAGAGTTGCCATACAGAAAAATAGTGCTGCTCCAGGATGGAGAAGAGCACACGCCGCCGCTGGAGAAGCAGGACCAGCAGTACACGGCCACGCACCATGTAGCGGCGACATACGCCCTGGTATTTGTCTTCCCCGGCCAGGGATCACAGTATGTGCAGATGGCCCGCGATCTGTATACAGGCGAAGCGCTCTTCCGCAGCCAGGTGGACCATTGCGCCGCTTTACTGGCCCCTGAACTCGGCCTCGATCTGCGCAGCATGCTCTTTCCTGATGATGCGCAGGTGGCCACGGCTGCGGCACAGCTCAACGAGACCTGGCTGACGCAGCCGGCGCTCTTTGTTATCGAGTACGCGCTGGCACAACTATGGATCTCCTGGGGTATCCAGCCACAGGCGATGATCGGTCATAGCATCGGTGAATATG
>DASZXF010000556.1:0-3230 GCA_035546055.1 Ktedonobacteraceae bacterium | reverse complement strand
CGTGAGCTGGCGCAGATCCGCGTAGATGCCGGCCAGATCTTTGCTGTTATCTCCCAGCTGGGAGACAAAGCGGGCGAGGATCGCTGCCTCATCCTGGGCGGTTGTGCTCCCGGTGCTTGCGCCGCTTTCTGGCTCTCTGCTAAAAAGAGCCGGGGTATCCAGCAAAACCAGCAAGGCTATCTTTTGTCCCCGGGCCTGCAATTGTTGCGCCATTTCCAGCGCGAGCAGACCTCCGCTCGACCAGCCGCCCAGCAGATAGGGTCCCTCTGGCTGCCGGGCGTGGATGGCCTGGATATACAGCGCCGCCATTTTTTCCACTTCTGTCAGGGGCGTTTCCTCGCCCTGCAAGCCTCTGGCTTGCAGGGCATAAACCGGTTGTTCCTCTCCCAGCGAGCGGGTCAAAGCAGCGTAGCAGAGCACATTTCCTCCCGTGGGATGCATCAGAAAAAGAGGCGGTTTGCTCCCTCGCGGTTGCATTTCCACGAGCACAGAGGCAGGCATGCCTGGTTGTTGACGCAGCAACGCGGCCAGTTGCTCGATGGTGGCACCCTGAAAGAGCGCGGAGAGCGGCAACTGGCGCGAGAAATGTTTTTGAATGCGAGAAAGCAAACGCACAGCGAGCAGCGAGTGCCCTCCCAGTTCAAAGAAATTCTCATTCACGCCTATCGGGTGGAGCTGGAGACATTCTTCCCAGATATGTGAGAGTTGCCATTCCAGCGCATCGCGCGGAGGAAGCAGATGTTTCCGCGCCTGCGGCAAGGGAGCAAGGTCCGGCGCGGGCAACACACGGCGATCTATTTTGCCATTTGGCTGGAGAGGCAATTGCTCCAGCGAGAGAAAGGCTGTGGGGATCATATGCTCAGGAAGCAACGTCTTGAGGAAGGTTCGCAGTTCATCGATTGGCCGTCCCTGCCCGTTTTTCCAGACCAGATAGGCCACCAGAGCCTTTTCGCCAGGGCTACTCTCAAAAGCGAGCACAACGCTTTCATGGATAGCGGGATGGAGATGGAGAGCTGCTTCAATTTCTCCCGGCTCGACGCGGAAACCCCGTAATTTTATCTGCTCATCGAGGCGCCCCCCGAACTCTATGGTACCGTCAGGCAGAAAGCGAGCCAGGTCTCCGCTTCTGTAAAGCCGTGTCCCATTGCCGGTGGGATCGGGAGAAAACTTTTCAGCGGTCAGTTCCGGGGAACCCAGATAGCCTCTGGCCAGCCCCTCTCCTCCGATAGCAAGTTCCCCCCATACACCGACCGGTACAACTTGCTGAAAACGATCCAGAATGGCAATCTGTACATTGGTCAGTGGTCGTCCGATAGGAATCTCATGACCTGGAATCTGCGAGGAATCGATGATATGTAACGTGGATACCACTGTCGCTTCTGTTGGCCCGTAGGTGTTGATCAGCAGCCTGTGCGGTGAGGTATGGCGCTGCCAGACAGCCAGCCTCCCGGGCTGCGCCCGCTCACCTCCAATGATAACCAGGCGGAGCGCTTCCGGCAAACCCTCGCTGACCTCCGCCAGTTCAGCCACTATCTCATGCCAGAAGGCCGTGGGAAGGTCCAGAATCGTAATGCCCCACTGGCGGCACAGGTCCAGAAAAAAGGGGACACTACTCAGCATGGCCTCGCTACGCAGCACCAGCGAGGCTCCGCTGGTCAGCGAAGCAAAGATCTCTTCCACGCTGATATCGAAGCTGATCGACGTAAATTGCAGCAGACGATCACCGGGAGCGAGGGCATAGACGTTTCTGACCGCCGCGAGAAAATTGACAACCGAACAATGTTGAAGAGCTACGCCCCTGGGTCTGCCCGTAGAACCGGACGTATAGATCACATAGGCAAGATTAAGCGGCTGTGTCTGGTTTGCGGGATTACATGCCGGCTCAAGATCAAGCAGATGGCTGTCCGTATCCAGGCAGACAATCTGGCCAGAACTGGCCGGAACATGCTCCAGCAGGGAAGACAGGGTGACCAGGAGCGTGAGCTGCGCGTCACTGGCCATAAAGGCCAGGCGTTCAGGCGGATAGGCCGGGTCAAGAGGGATATATGCCCCCCCGGCTTTGAGAATACCCAGCAGGCCGATGATTTGCTCACCACAACGTGGCAGGCAGAGGCCCACCCGCGCTTCTGGACCTATACCCAGTTTGCGCAGGTAATGAGCCAGTTGATTCGCTCGCCGGTTCAAAGCAGCGTAGGTCAGTTGTTCCTGGGCGGAGACAAGCGCTATGGTATCGGGCGTCTGTTGGACCTGTTCCTCAAAGAGTTGATGCAGGCATTGCTCACCGGAAGATGCGCTCCGGCCTGTCTGTCCCAGACGCAGAATGGACTGGCGTTCTTGCTCGCTGAAAAGTGGAAGGTTGGCCAGGCGTCGCTGAGGATCGGCCACGATTCCCTCAAGCAAGACGCGAAAATGAGAGAGCATCCGACGGATCGTCGGCGCATCAAAGAGATCGGTATTGTACTGAAGGCCCATCTGGAGATGATCCTGCGCCTCCGTTACCCACAGGGCGAGATCAAAATGGGCTCTCTTGCTCCACTCTCCCGTCTCCTGGATCGCGATGTCCGCCAGTTCCGGGATAGGTTCCGGCATATTTTGTAAAATCAGCATGACCTGGAACAGGGGAGTGACGCCGGGGTCATGTTTCCAGCCCAGCTCCTGCAAAAGCTTTTCAAAAGGGATATCCTGGTGCGCGTAGGCATCCAGGGTCACTTTCCGTACCCGCTTTAACAACTCCCAGAATGTCGGATACCCGGACAAATCGGTACGCAGAGCCAGGTTGTTAATAAAAAAACCGATAAGTTCTTCTATTTCCGGGCGGTTCCGGTTGGCGATAAAGGTTCCTACGCAGATATCGTCCTGGCCGCTATAGCGCCAGAGCAAATGCTGCCAGGCGGCCAGCAGGGTCATGAACAGGGTGGCTTCGGCGCGCTGGCTCATATTTTTGAGCGCCGTTGTCAGGGATGGCGAAAGAACAAGATTCTCGACCTCTCCTGAGTATGTCTGGATAGCCGGACGTGGATGGTCAGTAGGCAGCTTGAGGATGGCGGGGGCATCCCTGAACTGCTCGCGCCAGTAGCCCAGGTGTTCCTCCAGCACCTCACCCTGGAGCCAGGAGCGTTGCCACACGGCAAAATCGGCATACTGGATCGCGGGCGCGGGCAGCGGCGAGGGTTTCCCCTGCGAGAAGGCGCTATAGAGAGCTGCCAGTTCCCGGTAGAGTACGCTCATAG
>DASZXF010000555.1:0-2529 GCA_035546055.1 Ktedonobacteraceae bacterium | reverse complement strand
CAATCTCCTTGGTGGTCACACGCGATAATCCCCTCACTTTGACCAGCCGCTCGGTCGCTTCAACAATCTTCTGACGTGTCTCTCCCGCCATATACCCCCTCTTTCTATGTATGTGAGTGCTTACTTACGTAGTATAAAAGGGAAAAGCCAGCTTTGTCAAGGTTCTTCACATGTGTACAAAAGGTCAGATCTCTGCTTAAAGCGATCCATTTCCATTGGAGTGCCGCTGACCAGGCCTGACCAGCTCATGAGCTGATGATGTAAGAGAAGTGCGCCAATGTGATTGGAGTGCTTGTTTATTCCTCTGTTCTGACTATGGTTATTCAAAATAGGATTCGCTATAATACGGGCATGGCACGACTACCAGCTACAACTGAAGCACTGATGTTGACGGCTCCTCGCAGTCTGGCCTGGGTCAGTGAAACCCTGCCTTCGCCGGGTCTGCAAGAGGTAGTTGTAGAAACCAGGGTGAGCGCGATCAGTATTGGCAGCGAACTCCCGCTGTATCAGGGAATCATGTCTGTCTCCCACCCGCGCCGCATGGGCTACGAAAATGTTGGCAGAGTGGTCGCCTGCGGCCCGTCTGTTCAACATCTTCGACCAGGAGATCGCGTGGTCGGCTTTTACGGACAGCGCACGCTGGCGCTCGTACCAGAACACATGCTGCTTCCTGTACCCAAAGATGTATCAGATTCGCTGGCCCTGCTCGCCATCCTGACCTGCGATGCCGCCAAAGGTGTACGCAGACTGGCGCCGCTCCCAGAAGAAATTGTGCTGATTACGGGAGCCGGAGCCATGGGTCTGCTTACGCTTTTCATCCTGCGCGCTTACGGAGTCATGGCCGTGGATGTGGTCGAGCCGCTGGTGGCACGTCACGCCCTGGCTTACAAGCTCGGCGCTCGCCAGGTCTTGCGCCCGGAAGCACTGGCTGAACGCGGCGAAATATATACGCTGGCCTTTGAGTGCTCCAGCCGAAATAGCGCCTTCTCGCTGCTGCAAGAGCATATGGGCGAGCATGGACGCATCTGTATCACCGCTGATGGCAATCTGGAGCCGCTGATGCTCATACCAGCCTTTCACAAGAGAGAACTTCAGGTTATTGGCTCCAGCGATGGCTGGGATTACCAGAAACACGCAGCATGGTATTTTCAGTACGTGCAGCAGCACAGGACTCACCTGGATCTTCTCTTTGAAAAAGAAATTCTGCATACCGAACTAATCGAGACGTTTGCGCAACTGGACCACGGAGAAATTCAGCCGGTCAAGGTGCTGGTCCATTATTAGTCCTCTGCGAAAAAACAGATAGAAGAACCAGCATATGCCCGATGAAAGGAACAGACCATGCGTTTGATTTTCTGCGCTGATTACTGGCAGCCGAGTTCACCGGATGTGGCCTACGCGGCTGAGGCTGAGGCAGCCAGGCAGGCGGGTCTGGAATACTCTCTGCTCGATTTTGAGATGCTGGCGGAAGAGGGCAACGCGGCGCGGGCGGTGCGCAGGATCGCAGAAGCGGAGAGCCAGGAGACGGCGATCTTGCGCGGGTGGATGCTTAAACCTCCCGTATACACGCAGCTCTATGAGGCTCTGGCCGCCAAAGGGTTGACCCTGATAAATAGCCCGGCGGCCTATCGCCATTGCCATTATCTGCCAGAGGCCTACCCGCTGCTGGAAGGACTGACGCCGCGCTCTACGTGGCTGAAGATGGGGGCAGCTTTCAATTTCGCCGAGGTGATGGAAGCGCTGCGCCCCTTTGGGGAAAAAGCGGTGATTGTCAAAGATTATGTCAAGTCACGCAAGCACGAGTGGCTGGAGGCCTGCTATATTCCCTCGGCGGCGGACCGGGCGCAGGTAGAACGCGTGGTCGGACGTTTGCTGCAACTCCAGGGCGAGGATCTCAACGAGGGACTGGTCTTCCGCGAGTTTGTGGAGTTTGAGCCG
Organism: Ktedonobacteraceae bacterium; assembly: GCA_035546055.1. GTDB lineage: Bacteria > Chloroflexota > Ktedonobacteria > Ktedonobacterales > Ktedonobacteraceae > Paraktedonobacter. The sequence continues at coordinate 591 of DASZXF010000555.1, read as the reverse complement.
CTGACCACCCACTCCAGAAGCGGGATGCCGCTGACCAGGGAATACCGCCTCTTTGTGCTGGATGGCGAGTTTCTGCTAAGCGCGCCATACTGGGAAGAGGGCGAATACGAGCCGACAGGCGCCGCGCAGCTTCCCCTGGCCAGTCTGCAAGCAACCGCGCGCACCATTCAGAGCCGTTTCTTCACGATGGACATAGCCAGGCGCGTTGACGGCTCCTGGAACATCGTTGAGCTGGGCGACGGCCAGGTCGCGGGTCTGCCGGCCAGAGCCGAGGCGCTGACCTTCTACCGGGCGCTGGCCGCGCGCAGGCTATAAGAGCCAGCCGGACAACCTCAAAGCGCCGGCAAGCACTATATTCAAGGCAGGCACAGGCACAGGTGCAGATTTTATACGCTACTAAGAAATAGTACGGATCAGTATAGACGATTTTCTTGCAGTCAGGTATACTGAGGGAAAGAGGCGCATGGCCAGCGGGTTTGTCAGAAGAAAAGCAAGGAGCGCAGAAATATGCCTACATCCAGAGATCCCCGGCGTGACCAACCGGGCACATATTTTGTGCAGGATCGTTCCAACAAAGAAGAGATGACGCGC
>DASZXF010000554.1:0-7909 GCA_035546055.1 Ktedonobacteraceae bacterium | reverse complement strand
TCTCCCTGAAAGTTGCCGATAATCAGGGCATGTTGCGGCGTGCCTCCGCTCATTAAATAGGCATAACCATTGGCGTACTCATAACGCATATCAGAGCTACTGCGGTCAAGTTCCAGATACTCCTCAACGCTCATCGGGATTCTTTCTGGGTGAGCTACCATCGTTTCCTCCACTCGCAAGGTCCAATCTCGGACACCACAAAACACTTGATCTCTTGTCACCAATTATACGCCATACTGGCCAGAATATATAGATCGAAATACTTGCTGTTTAGAGAAATCTTACAATTTCCACATAAGCTTTTTACAACCTTTTTATATCTCAGGGCTAGAGTGAAAGTAACGGAATAGAGATAACCGTATAAAGCAATTTGCATGTAATTTCCTGTACCGGGCTGTGCGGCGTTGTGCTACACAAGAGGCGCGAGGCCGGCTCCTGGTTAGAGGATGATCTGAAAAAGAAAGAGAGCCTGCTTTGTTATGCCAATTGCGGAACTCCCAACCCCAACGCCTCTACCGGCTCAGACTACAGTTCTGACGTGGCGAGGCAGATACGAACAATGGGGCCGGACCCTCTGGCAACTGGTGCGTTTCGGGCTGGTCGGCTGTATGAATACGCTGGTCGATCTGCTGACGCTCAATTGTCTGCTCTGGCTCTGGTCGGCAACTCATATCGCGCTGTTGCTGCTCGCTAACTCTCTGGCCTACGCCACGGGCGCGCTGAATAGCTTCTTGCTCAATCGCTACTGGACATTTCAGCAGCGTGGTCCTGTGCGGTGGCAGGAGATCACGCGCTTCGCGGCGACGACACTGGCCGGGGTGGTGTGCAATGATGTTATCCTGTGCTTATTCAATAGCCTCCCTCATCCTGCTCAGTTTAACGAGACGCTCTGGACGAATATGACCAAAATCGCGGCGATCTGCGGAACGCTGCTCATCTCTTACCTGGGCATGCGCCTGTGGGTCTTTGTCCAGTCCTCTCAGGAGCTACCTGAGCGCGCTACACCAACGCGCCGCCAGCAGACGCTTGATGAAGAGCAGACTGCGGAGACATGGCCATATATCACCAGCGCGAGTCTGTCGCTGGTGCTGCCCGCTTACAACGAAGAGCATGTGATCGCGACGACAGTTGAACTGGCGGTCAAGGCTCTGGAGGAGCGCGCCAACGATTTCGAGATCATTGTAGTCAATGATGGCAGTACCGACAGGACAGGAGCAATCCTGGCCACGCTGAGCGCCAACGATGGGCGTATCCGGGTGGTGACTCACTCACACAACCAGGGCTACGGAGCCACCCTGGTCGATGGTTTTGATGCCGCGCGTAAGGATCTGACCTTCTTTATGGATTCGGATGGCCAGTTTGCTATTCAGGATCTGGACCGGCTGCTGCCCTTTGTCCATAGTTATGATGCGGTGATCGGCTATCGCGAGCGGCGTCAGGATACCTGGATGCGTAAGTTGAACGCCTGGGGCTGGAAGCTGGTGGTCTTCCTGAGTCTGGGTGTGCGAGCCCGCGATATCGATTGCGCTTTTAAGATTGTACGCACAGCGTTCTTGCGCGCGCATCCACTGGAAACGCGCGGGGCCATGATTAATGCTGAGTTGCTCTACAAACTCAAGCACACCGGCAGCACGGTGAAAGAGGTCGGAGTGCGCCATTTGCCTCGTCAGGGCGGACGAGCGACAGGGGCCAATCTGCGCGTGATCGCTCGCGCGTTCCGCGAATTGTTCCTGTACGCGTACAAATGGCGACAACCTGCACGCCTTGCTGAGTTATCATCTCTACGCTCGACCCGGCTCTCACCCGCAGAGCCTTTCTTAAAGGACACTGCTATGCCTGAAACAGAAGCGATCAGTTCACTAAAGGATGAGAAGCGACAACACGGGGAAAGGCCCGTCCGGGCTCGCCTGGCCCTGGCTGCGGTGATGCTCACGTCGCTCTTTATGAATTTCTACCAGCTTGGCCAGCACGGCTTCGGCAACCTGTTCTACGCCGCCGGAGTCAGGAGTATGGCCGATAATCTGCACAATTTCTTCTTTGTATCCTATGACCCGGGCGGCTTTGTGACGGTGGACAAGCCGCCGTTAGGTTTCTGGCTCCAAACCTTGAGCGTCAAGTTGTTTGGTTTTACACCTTTTAGCATCTTTTTCCCGCAAGCGCTGGCTGGTGTGCTGGCAGTGCTGATACTCTTTTACCTGGTACGTCGCCATTTCGGCGATGTCGCCGGTCTGCTGGCAGCGCTGGCCCTGGCTCTGACGCCGCTGAGTGTGGCTACGGCCCGCAATAATACGATTGATAGTGTGCTGGTACTGGTGCTGCTGCTGGCGGCCTGGGCGGTTATGCTGGCGGCGGAAACAGGCCGGCTGCGCTGGCTGCTGCTGAGTGCTACCCTGGTGGGCCTGGGCTTCAATGTGAAGATGATGGAGGCCTATCTGGTAGTGCCGGCCTTTGGCCTGCTTTACCTGCTGGCGGCGCCCCATGGGCTGCGGCGGCGCTGTGGTCACCTGCTGCTGGCGGGCCTGCTCCTGCTGGCGGTTTCGCTGTCCTGGGCCTGCGCGGTGGATCTCACGCCCGCATCGCAGCGCCCCTATGTCGGCTCCAGTCCGAATAATTCGGAGATCAGCCTGGCGTTTGGCTACAATGGCGTGGATCGTCTGCTGGGCCATTTTGGTTTTAACAGAGCGCACGAAAATGCGGAAACCGGCGCACAGCAGTCTACCGCCCTGAAGACGCGCCACACGCCGTCTCTTACCAGCGCGGGCGCGACTTCTCCTGAGATCCCCATGGCAAACGCCGGCAGGATAGGACGACGAGCTGGCGGGCATGGCTTTGGCACTGATACACCTGGACCCTGGCGCCTCTTCAATCAGGCGCTGGGCGGGCAGATTTCCTGGCTGCTGCCGCTGGCGCTCCTGGGTATGCTGGCTCTGGCCTGGCAACGGCGGCTCCATCTCCAGAAAGACCACCAGCAGCAGGCGCTGGTACTCTGGGGCGTATGGCTGCTGACCCTGGGCGTTTTCTTTAGCGTGGCAGGCTTTTTCCACACCTATTACATGACCACCCTGGCTCCGGCCATCTGCGCGCTGGCCGGCATTGGCGTGGTGGTCATGTGGCGGGATTACCGGCGCGCGAACTGGCGAGGCTGGCTGCTTCCCCTGGCCCTGAGCGCGACAGCGGCTGAACAAATCCATTTTATTCTCAGCAATCCCGCCTGGGGCATGTGGCTGATTCCGCTGATCGCCTTTCCCTGCGCGCTGGCGGCTCTGCTACTCACTGGCGTGCGCCTGCTCCCGCGCGAGTCAGGTAATACGCGCAAACTCTGGCCTGCCCTGGCGCTGGGTCTGGCGGCGCTTTTGCTGACCCCGGCCATCTGGTCGGCAGCCCCAGCTTTGCAAAACGCGGCAAATAGAACGCCCTCCGCTGGTCCGAGTTCACAGGATGGCTTTGCTCACAGAGACGCGGCCAGCACCAGCCCGGCTCTGCTGCACTACCTGGAGATGAACCAGGGGAACGCGACCTTCCTGGTCGCAGCCCCCAGTTCCCAATCCGCGAACGCGCTGATCCTGGCGACAAACAGGCCAGTGATGGCAATGGGCGGCTTTGCGGGCCGCGATCCCATTCTGACCCCCGCTCAGCTCGCTCAGATGGTGGCACAGGGAAAGGTACGCTTTTTCCTGCTCAACAACCCGATCCAGGAAACTTCTTCTGCACACGGCCATATCACCAGTTCAGCCCGGCGCGCCAATGCGGCCTTCTCCTGGTTTATGCACAACAGCCAGCCGGCTCTGACGAACTGGATCAAGCAGCATTGCTCGGTCGTGCCCGCGCAACAGTGGCAGACAGATGCTGCTACCAGTTCAACCCGGCTCTACGACTGCGCGGCAGACAAGTAAGCTGACTCACCTTCCTCATCGCTGGCGCTATGGTGAGAGCTGGCGATGAGGGAGGCCATGTTACTGCTTCCGCGACTTTTCCAGACGTTCCTGCATCAGTACAGCAACTTCGCGCGTGCTAGAATCCTCCGCCTGTTGCAGTTGAGCGATAACTTGCCGGCGGTCCTGCTCCGAGCGATTCTGGCTCATCTTGTATTTACCCTCAAGGCGGGTAATGGCAATGCTCAGGCCAACTGTGCCCTTCATCAATTTCTCCACATAATCCTGGGGCAGACCCTCCAGAGGCCAGGGGTGCGGCAATGGCGCTTCGTGCATCGTCACCAGCGAGTTCAGGTGCTCATAGAGTTCGCCCTGTTCGGTGATCAGACGTGGCTTACCGTAAGCATGAACAGCGACATAGTTCCAGGTCGGCACACTGAGGGCTACTTCATACCACGAGGGAGAAATGTACGAGTGCGGTCCCTGGAAGATAACCAGCACTTCGCGCTCCGTCTGCAAACTGCGCCATTGCGCATTCCCCAGCGCCACATGCGCCTTGATCGTGCCATAGGGCGCCGGCTCTGTTTCCAGCACAACCGGCAGATGCGTGGCCACGGGCAGACCATCCTCCTGCGAGCTGACCAGCGTGGCAAAGCTGTAGTCACGCATAAAAGTCTGTAATATGCTTAAATCTTCTTCCTGAAAATGTTTCGGAACGTACATGTTTACCTCTCCGCGAAAACTAAATTGCGCCTCTACACTCATTCTGACGGACACCAGGCATAAACACAACAGCCAATAGAGAGATCCGCCCCGGCCATCTTCCACCGCTCCCGCCAGCGCCGGGCCATACTCAGGCAGGCGCGTAAGGGAGGCGTCATCGCGGGACAGAATACTGGTCTGTTACTTTTCTTCTGGCGTTCAAGTGTAATTTCCAGAAAGGTGGAAATATATCCCCGTCTGCTTGTGGCTGCGGAAAAGTGCAGAGAAGAAGAGGTGATCTTATGAAAGAGCAAAATTATACCCCGGGAGCGCCGCCCCCTGTAGAGGGGCGGGTGGATGTCGCCAGGGACGTAGAAGAGGAACAACGCGCCTCCTATTCCTCCCATCATCACGATCCATCCCAGGTGGCGCAAATGAACCGGAGCCAGCAGGGAATCGGACCGGTCTCGTTGCCACCGGTGGAAGGACGCGTAGACGTGGCCAGGGACGTGGAAGAGGAGCAACGCGCTTCCTATTCCTCCCATCATCACGGCTCACAGGCATAAGCATGGCGCCTGTCCGCACTGGACAGGCGCCACAAGTTGCTAGTATCGTCCTTCGTCAACATAAAGAGGCTGGGGACGAATAAGCGCGGAAAGCAGCGGCGGAGCCAGATCTCTGATAGCTTCGCCCAGGAGCGCCAGGCTGATGAGAAAATCATCGTGTCCATCGGCGGGATCGACGTACATGCTCATCAGATCAGGCGCGGGCAGTCGGTAGCGCGCGTGGCGCAGTTGCCGCCAGCAGATTTCATAGATATGCGCAGGCATACTGGCTTGAGCTGGCATGGTGAGACGCCGGCTGTTAATCAATCCCAGAAACTGGTAAGTCAGGCGCGACTTGCTTTGCCGGGTAAAATGGAAAGGAAGCACACGATCCGCACCAAAACGCTGGACCAGCAGCGAAGCCAGTCCTTCCCCCAGGCCAGTAGAATCGATAACCAGTGTACGCACATTCCAACGCTCCAGCAGACCCAGCACAGCTGCGTACTGCTCCAGGTATGGCTTGCCGGTCCAGCATTCCTGGCGCACAACCTCCACACAGGGCAGTCCCAGTTCATTGTAGCGCACGCGCCCCAGAGTGAAAACGCTGCTATCGTGCTGTCTGACGCTTTTTCTGGCGGAGAGCAGCTTCTCAGCCGTCACTCCCGGATCGGGACGCGCCTCACCGCCTACATCCATGCCGGCGACATACCAGCAGCCGTTATCATCCGGCTCATCCTGCCAGGCGTGTTCCCCCTGCAACAACATGCGCTGCAACGCGTTGAGCAGATAGCCCGCGCCATCAATTGAGCGCAGGCAATACTGCGTCTGAATAAAGGGATGCTCCTTGCCCAGGCGCTCCATCTCCTGCTCAACAAAAGTACGATAGCGCGGATTGACCTCGGCCACCCGCTGCCAGTCGCACTCAAAATGCAGACGCACACCTGTTCGCTCTTCGTACTGCAGATTAGCGGCGCGCTGAGTCGCCAGCAGCGTCGTTTCTGACCAGGCCGTACCGTAGAGTACCGTCGTGGCGTTTCTACTGGCGGCCATCGGACGAAAATCGCGATTGAATTTGTCAAATTCCACGTCTTGCGCCTCGTCAATCTCCAGCAATAACTCGGCGGTAGCTCCAACCACGTTGCTTTCCGGGCTGGCCGAAAAGAAAGCCACGCGCGGTCCGGCCTGCTTTTTCTCGCGCGCGGACCCACTTCTGGGAGCCAGACCGATCATCAGCGAGTTGCTCCAGACCCTCTCGCGCAGGCTGCTCCCCCGCAACAACTGCTCCAGACGCTCGTAACTATGGCGAATCTGAGGATGAAAAGTCGGAGCCGCCTTGACGATCTTTCCCTCATCGCACATGGCCAGCAGATAAGCCTCCAGCACGGCTGAAATCTGATTCTTACCGGCCTGACGCGCCATCATAACAGTAAAAATGCAGCCGCGTTCTTCCAGAATCGAGGCCAGAATAGCTTCCAGAACCTCCAGTTGATAAGCATAGAGTGGCTGTCCCAATACCTCGCTGGCAAAAGCCGCGATACTCATAGATGGTTGCTTCATCGTCTCCTCCTGATCCGCAAACGCGCCTTACTGGCCGCCGGACGTACAACTGGCAGAAATCTTCTCCCCGCACAAGAACCCCGGGGAATTCAAGCAGCACATGAGAAAACCCTCCAGCAACAGCCGCAACATCCTGCAATTATCATGCTCATTTCGGCATAATGACAGCATAAGGCGCCTTTTCTTGCTGATTGAACAGGGATAAAAGGGGGTAGTCAATGTTGATATTGGCGGAACAATCCTCAAGATGATTGGAAACATGAATTGGATGGATGCGGCTAGCTTAGAGGAGCGTCAGTTCGCCCATTTGAGGCAAACGCCGCTGCTCACCTCATTTCTCACTATATCAGAAAGGGCAATAGCTGCTTTCACGCACAGCGAGGTCGACGAGAAAGAAAGCCAGGGACACCAATGAATTTTTCCAGATGTGTAACGAATCGGGAAGTCATGCGATTGAACAGGTGAGAAGCAAATTGTGAAACGTGGCAGACGCAAACAGGAGGATAGATGCTTACCAAAAATACAGGGCAAATGAGCTGGCGCTGGAAAAAGAGCGGATATTGCTCTCTGCTGCGGCTGAAGCCCGGAGCGATGTGGCTGGTGGAAGGGCTATGGACAATGGTTTTGACATACAGTGGTTTGTTGTTGATAGGAGTGATGGCAGAAAGGATCACCATCGTCATGCCATTTCATCTGTTTCTCAAACGCCGGCAGGCGGCTATGGAAACGGTTGCACTTCCGCGCGTTCTCCCCTCGCATCAGCAGAGATCGCGCCTGCCTGCCAGCGTAGAGATTTACGGGCGGCGCTATCTCTGCGAAGTGCCCTATGTCCTGCCGAAAGACCGCACCGAGGGCGAGCGTCTCGATTTTCAGCATTTTCTCCTGCGCCATATGCTCGGCAGTAATTATCTCGCTCCCCTGGAGCAACTGACTATCTCCATCCTGGATGTGGGCTGTGGCACCGGTCGCTGGTGCCGTGAGATGGCACGCCAGTTTCCCTACGCGCAGGTAGTCGGGCTGGACCTTGAAGAATTGCCCGATGGCCCGGCAGCTTTACTGCCGCCCAACTATCGCTTTGTCAGCGGCAACGTCCTCCATCCCCTGCCTTTTGCGCACGAAACCTTTGACTATGTACACCAGCGGCTTCTGGTCGCGGCCATTCCGCTGCCACACTGGCCGGGAGTGATCAGCGAATTAATCCGGGTCACGCGCCCGGGCGGCTGGCTCGAACTC
>DASZXF010000553.1:0-1637 GCA_035546055.1 Ktedonobacteraceae bacterium | reverse complement strand
GCTGGCGTCGTCGCATTTGAGATACCACGATAGGACTTCTAATTGATCGGGAAGTAAGATCTGAAGCTGATCGGCAATGGTGTCGCAGAGCGCGCTGTCAAGGGCTGCCAGCCATGGCTGACTCTCAGTATACTGGCGGAGCAGACCCGGCGTGAACCACTGGCGAATGAGCGCGATGGCCTGGGCGGTGCCTAGCTGGCGATAGACGCGCAGCACTTCGAGCAGCGGCCAGGCGATCTGTTGAAAGAGCCGGGCCAGCGGATGCTCGCTCTGCCAGGTACATTCGTAGATACCCGCACTATTGGCCTCGACGCTCACAATCCCCTGCCAGATCACCGCCGAGGCGGTCAGTTTAATGGAATCCGGGTTGAGATGAGCCAGGTGCTTCAGGGTTTTGAACAGCACGATTCCCTGTTCTTCCGCTCGCGCCACGCGGGTTGGCGGCAATACTTCGATAAAGGCGAAGCGGCGTTTCAGCGCTTCGCTGATCTGGTTCAGGTAGTTGCGATCAAAGCTATTGAGCGTGCCAATGATGCGGAAGTCCTGCGGCAGAGGCACGCGGACCATGGTACCGTCGCTGGGCACCAGCAGAGCCTCGCCGTTGCCCAATGAGGTCAGTGCCTCGCCCAGCGCGGCGTCAATGGGCGCGCGGTTGAATTCATCGATGATCAGCCAGTGTCCGCGATACTCGCTGGTCAATTCCTGGTTCAGCGCGCTTGGCGCGTGTACACTGCACCGGCCATGAAATTGCCAGTTCGCGGCAGAATGCTCGGTGACGGACCAGTTGCGCAGGATAGCTTCGGTCAGGTAACCATGGCGGGTACGATAGGCAATCCGTCCTCCGTTGAGCAGAGGCACAATGCTACTGATCAACGTGCGCGAAGTCCACTCGCTGGTCGCCGTGACCAGCGTGCTTGCATAGGCAGTGCGCGTGTGCCATTGGGTTGCCTGCGCGCCATCCTCTCCTTGAGGAACGCTCTCCTCACCGCGCCACAAAATCTCAGGCATCAGCCGCGCCAACTCCGTCTTGCCTGTTCCCGGAGGTCCGGCCAGAATCACATGCCCATTGAGCAGAGCGTGATAGATGCGCCGCACCAGTTCTTCCTCAACCAGCAAATGACGCCGCAACTCAACCAGCAACTTCGCCAGCACAGGCTCCGGCACCACGGGCAGCTTTTGATCCTTGAATGTAGAAATCTCCTCTGGCGCTTTGCCGGGCTGCTCGCCAGCAGCCTTTTCTTCCTGCTCTTCAGTAATCAGGCTATAGAGTCCTCGCTCGACCTTTCTGAACATATGGCGATTCTGGTTAAGAACCCGGCTGACGGTACTGCCTGGCGTTTTGCCATGCGTCTGCATCCCCAGGGCAATGGCGCGTTTTGCGATATCATTGGCGCGTAGCGGCTCGCCTGCCTCTGCCAGCACGCGAGCGATTGCCTCACGCCAGGTTGCATCGAATTCTGGCTCCTGGGTGCCATTGTCATTCTCTAACCCTGGCTGCGGCGTCTCGACGATGGTCGGATATCTGGCATCCAGGATGCGCCTTTCAGCCTCGATAAGATTAAGTGCATAGTTCATTGAATGCACCGTCGTCAACTTGCCCTCAACATTCCCGCCCTGACCAGGCTGATTCCATGGCA
>DASZXF010000552.1:0-4185 GCA_035546055.1 Ktedonobacteraceae bacterium | reverse complement strand
CGTGCTATAGTGCTCCTGCGTCCGGTACAACAAACCAGCCCGGATAGCGGGGTGTAGCGCAGTTGGTAGCGCGCCTGGTTTGGGACCAGGAGGTCCGCGGTTCGAGTCCGCGCACCCCGACTGATTCCTGCCTGCCTCTTCACCTGCGTCGTGGTATAATCACTTTCAGCTTTCGCCGGCCACGCGTGGTCTCCTCCTTTAAGCTATCAGAAGGAAAAGAAGCGGACATGTCTGCGCCCATTCTCACCACCAAACTGTATCTCCCTCGGCTGCGGCCTCACATGGTGAACCGCCCGCGCCTGATTGAGCGCTTGAACGAGGGTCTGTCCCGGAAAATGACTCTCATCTCTGCCCCGGCAGGCTTCGGGAAAACCACGCTGGTCACTGCCTGGGCCGAGGCTATCAAGCGACCGGTGGCCTGGCTTTCTCTGGACGAAGGGGAGAACGATCCTACCCGCTTTCTCATCTACCTCATCGCGGCTGTGCAGACGATTGAGCCCACGTCTGGCGCAGGAGTGCTCCGTGCGCTCCAATCAAATCAGCCGCCACCATCCGAAGCGCTGCTGACGGCCCTGCTCAATGATCTGGCCAGCGTCAAAGAGCCGTTCGTTCTCATCCTGGACGATTACCATGTGATAGAGACTCAGGCGGTTGACCTGGCCCTCACTTCCCTCGTCGAACATTTGCCCCCGCATATGCACCTGGTCGTCACCACGCGTTCCGATCCACACCTCCCCCTGGCTCGTCTCCGTGCCCGAGGGCATCTGAGTGAGTTGCGCGCCGCCGACCTGCGCTTTACCTCCTCCGAAGCCGCCGCCTTTCTCACCCAGGTGATGGGCCTTGTCCTCTCCGCTCAGGACATCGCCCGGCTTTCAGAGCGCACCGAGGGCTGGATTGCGGGTCTGCAATTCGCTGCGCTTTCCCTGCAGGGGCACCAGGATGTTCCCGGCTTCATCCAGGCATTCGCCGGGGACCACCGTTACATCGTGGATTATCTGCTTCAGGAGGTCTTGCAGCGCCAGCCCGCACCGCTGCGCACCTTTTTGCTCCAGACCTCTATTCTCGACCGCCTGAGTGGTCCGTTGTGCGATGCTGTCACTGGTCAGGAAGAGGGCAGCGCGCGGCTGGAAGCCCTGGAGCGAGGCAATTTCTTCATTGTTCCGCTGGATGACAGGCGCCACTGGTATCGCTATCACCACCTCTTTGCCGAGGTGCTCGCTGCTCATCTGCTGGCGGAGCAGCCCGCGCAGGTCGCAGCTCTGCACCGGCGGGCAAGCGAGTGGTACGAACATCATGGTTCGGTGAGCGATGCCATCCGCCACGCGCTGGCCGCCGAGGACTTCGCGCGAGCGGCGAACCTGATCGAACTGGCCATCCCGGAAATGCGCAGGAGTAGACAGGATGCCACATTGCTTGGCTGGCTCAAGGCGCTTCCCGACGAACTGTTTCTCTTCAGGCCCGTGCTCAGCGTTGGCTATGCCTATGCATTATTGTCTGGCGGCGAGCTTGAGGCCGCCCAGGCCCGCTTGCGGGATGCCGAACGGTGGCTGGATACGACGGCAGAGACAGGTGCGTTTGCGCTTGCTCCCTCGCCTGAGATGGTCGTCGTGGATGAAAAGGCCTTTCGCCAGCTCCCGGCCTTGATCGCCATGTATCGTGCCGCGTGTGCCCAGGTTCTGGGCGATGTACCCGGCACCATAAAATATGCCAGGCGGGTGCTCGACCTTGTATCTGAGGACGACCCTCTCGGGCGCGGAGCGGCGGCAGCGCTCCTGGGTCTCGCGTCCTGGGTGAGCGGGGATCTAAAGACAGCGCACCGCACGTTTGCCGATGGCATCGCGAGTGTGCGGAGGGCCGGAAACATCTCCGACGCCATCAGTGGCACCATCGCCCTGGCTGATATCAGGACGGCGCAAGGTCGTCTCCACGAGGCCATGTGGACCTATGAGCGCGCTTTACAGGAGGCTCTGGCGCCGGGCGAACCTCTCCTGCAGGGCACAGCGGACCTGTATGTGGGCCTGAGCGAACTCCACCGGGAGCGGAATGATCTGGATGGTGCCGAGCAGCTTCTGCTGAAAAGCAAGGAACTGAGTGAGCGCACAGGATTCCCGCACAACCGGTCTCGCTGGCGTGTGGCTCTGGCTCGCATACAGGAGGCTCGGGGAGATCTTCCCGCTGCTCTGGCTCTCCTCCGCGAGGCCGGGCGCCTGTATGTACGAGACTTCTTCCCCAATGTGCGTCCTGTGGCCGCGCTCGTGACGCGGGTGTGGATCGCGCAGGGGAGAGTAGGCGAAGCCCTTGGCTGGGCGCGTGAGCAGGGTCTGTCCACCCGGGACGACCTCAGTTATCTGCGCGAGTTTGAGCACATCACCCTGGTCAGGGTGCTCCTGGCCAGGGCGAAAAGCGCAGGTACAGCCCACCTCCTGCTTGAGGTCATGGACTTGCTCACGCGCCTGCTCAAAGCGGCGCAAGCAGGTGAAAGGATGGGCAGTGTCATCGAAATTCTGCTGCTCCAGGCGCTTACTCACCAGGCGCAAGATGACATCTCTGCCGCTCTGCTGGCACTGCGACAGGCGCTCTTACTGGCTGAGCCGGAGGGCTACATCCGTATGTTTGTGGATGAAGGCTTCCCCATGGCGGTTCTCTTAGAAAAAGCCGCGCAACACGGGATTGCTCCGAACTATATTCGTCAACTGCTGGCAGCCCTGGACTCAGTTTCAGATAAAACGCCTGTCAGACAGGTCTTGATCGAGCCTCTCTCGGAACGTGAGCTTGACGTGCTGCGGTTGCTCAGAACTGACCTGACCGGTCCCGAAATGGCCCGCGAACTCATTGTATCCCTGAACACCTTGCGTACCCACACCAAAAACATTTTCAGCAAGCTCGGCGTAAATAACCGCCGGGCAGCGGTCCGCCGGGCGGAGGAACTCGCTTTGTTCTAACCCATCTGTTCCACCATCAACCCCGGCAGGCGTGTCGAAGCACTGCCGGGGTTTTTGCGCTCCCCGCAGACTCTTGATGAGCAAATCACCACGTCAATCACCACATCTGGTGATCCCTTCTCACCATATTCACAGGTATATTTTGAGCAAAGAAAAGTACACATGCAACGACGCGAAAATTGATCCATAGGAGCAAAAGGAGATAAATACATGTCAACTACTGCCGAGCGAATTACCCAACCTCCCACATCGAAGCGCATTGTCCAGGCCAGCCAGCGCCGGGCAGAAATCGTGATTGCGGTCCTTTTCCTGGTGACTGCCGCTGCCAGTATCCCCGGAGCCTTTGTGCTGGATTCGCTTCTCAACACTTCCAACTATCTGTCCCAGGTTTTTCCGCACAGGGGAACCGTCGAATGGGGAGCTTTGCTGTGGTCAATCAACAACATCGGCATCGTCTTCATCGCGGTCTTCGCATCTGGCCTGCTCAAGAAGGTCGATGAAGCCCTCGCGGTCGGGTATCTGGCCTCCCGAATCATCGAGGGCACTATCATGATGGTCGGAGTCGCCGCTACCCTGCTGTTGATTCCCTTGAGCCAGGATTTTCTTCTGGCCGGTGGTAGCCAGGGATCGTGGTTTCTGACCATTGGCGACATCCTCAAGCAGACGAAATATCTTGGCCTGACCGGGCTTTCCTTGCCAATGCTCGGACTGGGCGGATTGCTCTTTACCTGGATGCTGTTCCGCTTCCGACTCGTTCCACGAGTGATCTCCGTGGTGGGTCTGATTGGCTATGCCGTGGTGCTGGTGGGGAGCATGGGCGGCTGGTTCGGTCTGATCGACGTGGCGCCGGGGGGCAACGGGACCGTCCTTGCCCAGCCCGTGGCAACCTTCGAGATCATCCTTCTCCCCTTCTGGCTCCTGTTCAGAGGCTTCAAGATACCCGCTGCTTCCGAGCGCACCGCCAGCGCGCAGTGAGCACTCCCGCCGCCGGTGGCCTCTCATAGCTGCCAGCAGTTCGAGGAAAGGCTTTAAGAGGTGTATGGGAGCAAAACAGGCATTTCCCGTTTTGCTCCCATACACCTCTTAGATACTGCTATTCCACTGGACCTGTGTACACAGCGCTTGCAGGGCGGCGCGTTGGGTGGGCGTGTTGAGTTCCGGGAAGGTTCCGATGGCGCGCATCACCTCATTGAGCATCCCCATGACAATCATCTGCTCCTCGGCTGAAAGCCAGAGCGGCTTG
>DASZXF010000551.1:0-1731 GCA_035546055.1 Ktedonobacteraceae bacterium | reverse complement strand
GCTTCAAGAGGCGATTCATATCAACCAGGAAGGACAACGCCTGGATGGTATTGAGCGCATCGAGGATGATGGAACCGTGTACTTTACTGAACAACACATGGCCGTGCTTAAAAAAGCCTTTGGATATTCCTGTCGGCGCCTGCCCCTCTCTGAGGTCGAAGAGCAGGCCAGGGAGTTGCATGCCAAATATCGCGCATTTGCCAGTGCCTATCAGCCATAGAGCCTGGTATCAGGGGCCAGAAAAGACGCAGGAGACTGGTACTGCTACCCAGAAAAGTCCTACACAGCCGGGGCACAGGAACTGCGTTTTGTCTGTTTCGGGGTCAAGGAAATGCCAGACTCGGCTTGGAGCAAAACGCCCAGGTAATGGTGGCTCGTCGAGAACAAAACGGTGTCCGTGTATCCGTATGAGGATCTGGCGGTGCGACGCCGGGCCAATCACCTGCGGCCTGGAGGCGACTGGCCGCAGGCGGAGTACGCCTTTTTGTCCGCCTGGCAGGAGGCCAATGGTCCCTCAACAGGCATCGTTTTCTGCTCTCTCCTCGCGCTCGCGCAGCGCGCGTCTTCTGCTCACGCAGAGCAGGAGGGATTGCCGGCCCGCCACCTGTTCACACGTGAGCCGACTGGCTTTGTGGGTGTGATGCCTCTCAGGCTCGCAGGCCCAGATGAGTATGTTGCACGTGATCCGGGCCGGTGGCCAGGCGTTGCTTTTGCCCGACCATGATCCGAGGAAGTGCCTCACGGACAAGCGGAAAAGGAAACGAAAAGGGATGACGAGATCCGGCTACCTGAGCGTGCCCCTGGTCGTGGGCATCTGGCGATTGATATCCTCGACCCGGTAGGTTCCACTGGGCCAGCCGCGACGGAGAACTGGCTTGTTTCCAGGAGTGGAAAGTGCATGTCCACAGAACCAGCAGAAGGACGCACCGGGATCCGCGCCCTGTTTGCCACAGACTGGGCAGACGCGCACATCATCGTGGTGTGCTGAAGCCCGCATCGGCGCAGGCACGTGCCTGGAAGGCCGGGGAGGCAGCACTGCGCGTTGCCGCCGGCGCGCGCGCCAGGTGCAAAACGCTCCAAGAGCACTACAGACCAATGCTATCGCTAACCAGAGAGACATGGCATATGCTTGAAAGAAGTCCATTTCGTTGGGACGCTCTCTTTCTACCTGAGAACAGGTTGATCGTTCTTACCTGCTTGAGCGTAGCACACCAGGCTCCTACCACATGCCTCCGACCATTGCTGTTGTCCGGCATGCCTCCTACCAATGCTGGGCAACAAGAAAAAAGGTGATATGGACACGGCGCTCGCATCCGATCCCGTGTTTTCGAGACCGACACAGGCCGAGCGCCTGGCCCCGGGGGGATCTGGTCATACAGGTGATCACGCAGCATAGTCTGCTCGCCCTGATCGTCCAGGGCGAGGTGTCTGATTGGATCGGGATCATGCACGGCACTGCTTCTCTTCATGAGGTGCTGACTGTACCAGTGCCTCTCACCGGGGACGCGCCAGCAGAGAGGCACTGAGGACTTCTTTCTACGTAAAGAGGAGCGGAATCTGCTGCAAGAGGAGGCTGACCTCGTGCGGGTTCTGGACGTAATCAATGTGCGTGGTATCAATGGTGATCACGCGGCCAGGATACTGGCGGAAGAAGGTGTCATAGGCATGACAGACGCGCACGATATAGGACAGATCGATCTGTTCCAGGTAGCTCTCCTGGCGTTTCCGCAG
>DASZXF010000550.1:0-2356 GCA_035546055.1 Ktedonobacteraceae bacterium | reverse complement strand
ATCTGCGTTTTTCTCCTCTGTACCCTTCTGCGATGAAAGGAACTCCCTCTATGGTTCGTGTGCTCGCTTCTTCTCTGGTGGCCGCTGTGGATAGTCTGACGCGTGTGCCGGCGGTCAGTTTGACGATTGAGGATCATGTCTTGCATTACGCGGTGTCTCAGAGTCCGGGAGGCGCTGAGGCCTGGCATGATGCCTGCCTGGCTGGTGATATGAGCCTGGTGCGCGTGCAGGTGACGCGCAGCGTTTCAGGCTTTACCGGCGATTTTCAGGTGCAACGTATCACCGATCCCACTCAGGCGGCTCAGTGGAGCGCGTGGACTACTCTGCCGGGCGCGAGTGGACTGGTGTTTCAGGATGGCTCATGCGCCGTTTCTTGTTCCGCCGGGACGCTGCGGGCTTTCGCGCAGCAGGGAAGCGGAGGGAATGATCTGTGGGCCTGGACCTCTACCGATGATGGGGAGAGCTGGAGCGGACCCGTCAGTGTGGCTACGCCGCCAGCGGGCGCGCTGGTGAGGGGCATTGCCAGCGCAGGGAATGACGATGTTTTCTTCCTCTATGACGTGGTGGGCGGCGATGCGCTGGGCTGCTCGTTTTATAGCGGGGGCGCCTGGTCGCCTTTGCTTACCTGGAGTCTGCCCGCGATTACCAGTGGCGCCGGGCTGGCCGCCGCTTTTGCTGGCTCGCAGTATACGCTGATCTATTCTGATGGCTATACACTCGCCTCGTGCGACTTTCATCCTGTCAGCGGGACATGGAACGCCGGACCACTGATCGCCCCGGCGGATACGAGCGCCATCGGACGTATCTCTCCGCGTTTGACCCTGGCCGATGGGCTGTATACCCTGGCCTGCGTGGAATATGACACGGGCTCGCTGACCGGCTCGGTCTATAGCTATCCTCGCCTGAGACAATCGGTGGACCTCCAGCACTGGTCGGACGGACGCATCCTGCCTGATTTCGCCGCTACATATGGCGTGGTCGCGCTCTCCTGGCCGTCTCCTCCTGGCGGGAATGCGGAAGCGCGGACCTATGTAATGTCGCCGGGCACGATCTACAGTGCGCCGATCTTCCAGGCGAGTAAGGCCACGATGGCCGTTGATGTCTCGGCCTCAATTCTCTCCTATACCCGCCAGGAAGAGGTCGGGAAACCGGCACGCCTGGAAGTGGTGCTGGACAATAGCCAGGGCATTTACGACAGCCTGGTCACGCCGGTCACGGCCACCGACAACTACCAGCCCATCGGTCTGAACGCCTCCCTGATCCTGAACGAGGGCTATCGTACCGGCACGCCGCCCTCTACGCCGGCTATGGTCAAGGTTGGCACCTATCACCTGGCGCGCATACAGTTTGTCCGTGCGCCAGAGGCCAGCTCTCTGCGCCTGCTCGCTCTCGATCTTTCGCGTAACCTGGACCTGGTGGCGCGCTATCAGCAGAACTATACCTATCAAACGTTGAGCTATCTGATCGCCGAGGTGGCCACGCGTGCCGGTCTTTTTGCCCTGGAACTGCCCACAACTGCGCAGATGTCTCAGTCTGTCCCTTCCTTTGTCCTGCGGGCTGGCCAGACCTATCGCCATGCTCTCGATGAGCTTTGCGATATCTATGGACTGGTTTACTTTCTGGACCAGGATGAGGTCTTGCAGGTGCGCGAATTGTCGTCCGGCGATGCCCCGGTCTGGATCTATCAGCCGGAGGTTGAGAGTGTGAGCTTTGGGGACAGCGATGAGCGGGCCAATCACATCATCGTCAGCGGCAAACCGCCGGCGGGGACGGTTCCAGGCGCGTTGACCACCGCCGAGGCCTTTGACGATGCCCGGATGCGCCTGCTCGGACTTGAGCGGCTCGTGCATCATGTTGATCCCCGGCTGATTACCTCCGCTCAGTGCGCGCTGAAGGCCGGTTTTCTGCTGGCTCAGGAAGTGCGCGCCCGAGTCGCTCACAGCGTTACCGTCCCGCTCAATCCCGCCCTGCAACTGTTTGATGGTCTGATCCTGGTCGATAGCGTCGTTCCCGGGAGCAGCGGCCAGAACGTCTCCTGCCGTGTGCGCGCGCTGCGTGTCCATTACGACGCGCAGCGCGGGATCGATGAACTCTCTATCACATGTGAGGGACTCTGAGGTACGCGCCAGGAACGAGCTTAGCGCGCCACGAGGCTGCCCTGACAAGCTGGCGTTGCAAAAAGGCCAGCTCTCTGCTGCTTCACCCCTTGATGAAAGAGCAAACCTGCTGCTTGCTTATGCTTTGCCGGCCTGGCGTCGGCGGGCGGCGGCGGCCTTTTTGCGTCGTTCGCGCTGGCGCTGGAGATGTTCTGTGCGCTGTTGCCTGGTGGGGGCGTGCGTCTCCTGGATGGCGGACG
>DASZXF010000549.1:0-5144 GCA_035546055.1 Ktedonobacteraceae bacterium | reverse complement strand
AAACCTGGTATCGCTATCATGCACTTTTCGCGGAAACTCTGCGCGGCCATCTCCAGAAACAACAGCCAGGACTACTCCCGGAACTGTATCGGCGAGCCAGCCAGTGGTACGAAGAACAGCAGGGACTGGAAGAAGCCTGCGCTTATGCCCTCCTGGCCGGGGATTTTCCCAACGCCGCTCGCCTGGTAGGCGACCTTTTGCCGAGCATGATCGAGCGAGGACATTTTGAACAACTGGGCCGCTGGCTGCGGCAGCTTCCGCCCGAACTGATCGCATCTTCACCTCAACTGTATATCGTCACACCCTGGCTGCACGCGTTTTCCACGAGCGAGCCTGATGTCATGGATTATACCTTGCAGCTCATGGAGCAGCATGTACAACAATTGCCTGAAGATGAGATAGAATCCTGGGTAGAACCGCAGAGCGTTCTGACCTTCTTCAAGGCCTTGAACGCGCTGGGAAACAACGACCTGGCCGGCGCCTTTCGCCTGGTTCGCCAGGCTTTGGGAGCGATCAATCCACGCAAAACGCCCATGAGCCGGCTCATCGCGCGCTTCCTGCGCATTTCTCTCAGCCTGGTACACGGCGCCAGCGGCGACCTGGCGACCGCTGAACAGATTCTGCTGGATCTCACCCGGGTGAATTCAGATGAGGTCTTCTCGCTGGTTAATCTGGCCGCGCCGTTTCTGCTGGGCGAACTCTACCGGGCTCAGGGTTTGCTGCACAAGGGACACGCCATCTATACCCGGATGGAGCAAATAGTCGAGTCACATGCCGAGATACCGCCCATGCCGCTGATAGTGCTGACCTTCGCCATGCTGCGCCATTCTTCTCTGCTGTACGAGTGGAACTGTCTGCCGCAGGCCGCGCATGTGATGCGGCGCGTCATGGAGCTATTGCCGCAGAGCTTTTCCAGAGTCATCCCCAGCGCCAGCCAGCCGGAACTCCTGGCCTTTGGACTCTGGGCCCAGGCCCGCATTGCCCTGGCACAGGGACAGCCAGAGGCGGCTGATTATTTTCTTGAGCTGGTGCGCAATCAATCAGCTATCCTGGATAGAATGCCTCCCGGCAAAGAGGAGCCGCCAGTCAACATAGCCACACTCACCGCGCGCCTCGCCTTGCTCTGCGGTTACAGCGAAGAGGTAGATCATTGGGAAAGTACCTGCACCATCCGTTGTGATGACAGGCCCACGGCTCTGCTCGATAGTCGGAACATCTTCGCTTATCTCACCCTGGCTCGCATTCTGCTTGCGCGCGGACGTACTCAGCCCGGGGAAGAAGCGCTCTCCCAGGCTTTGACGCTCCTGGAAAACTGGCGTTCATTCGTGCAAAAGACAGGTTTTCAGGGCTGGCTGATCGAGATTCAGATGCTCACCGCCCTGACCTTGCAGGCTCAGGGCCAGCTTCACGAAGCGCTCAGTACCCTCGGAGCAGTCCTGCCCCTGGCCGAAGGTGAGGGCTATGCGCGCCTTTTCATCGATGAAGGCCAGCCGATGGCCGATCTGCTTTCACAGGTCGGCGCATATACCACGGCCTCGCCGGGCTACCTGCGGCGCCTGCAAAACGCGCTATCAGCCAGCCGGCCAGCGCTACCCATGCCCGCGCAGACAGCCCCGACTCCGGCGGCGCTCGATCCTCTCAGCGGACGCGAAAACGAAGTTCTCACCCTGCTCGCGGCTGGCTACTCAAATCAGCAGATCGCTGATCGCCTGATTATCAGCCTCAACACGGCTAAACGCCACGTCAAAAATATCCTCGCCAAACTCGATGCGACCAACCGCACCCAGGCTGTAGCCCGCGCCCGCGAACTCCATTTGCTCTAGCCAGGACAGAATACTCCCCGCAATACTCCAAAAGGAGCATGACGTGCTCGCCAAACTGCCGTACCCTATAGACAGTGCATGAGCACGACAGCTCATAGCACAGATCATTTTACTACGTGCAAAGTCGTAGATATTACTCGATACACTTAAAAGGAGCACTCACAGGTGCCTTCTCGCACACTGCTCGCACCTTCGGCACTGGAGCAAAAACCTGTGAGATATTGAAGGAGATTCAATTATGGCAGAGATTACGATGAACGATATACTGGCTCAGGAAACGAAAAGACATCCCCATACCTTCTATACACCCCTGCGCGAGAGCGAGCGGCTCTTTTACGTGGAAGGGCTTGAATCCTGGGTTTTAACCACCTACGAGGATGCTCTCTGGCTCCTGAAAGATCCCCGCTTTACCAAAGATTCCAGGAAGCTTTACACGTCGGGAGATGACAGGCATCCGATGCATACAGAGATGGCAGATCGGATGCGCAATATGCTGATGACCGATCCGCCCGATCATACACGTCTGCGCGGCCTGGTTTCCAAAGCTTTTACCCCGCGCATGATCGAGCAACTGCGCCCGCGCATTCAGCAGATCGCCGATGAACTGCTGGACGCGGTGCAGGATCAGGGGGAGATGGATCTGATTGCCGCCTTTGCCTATCCACTGCCGATCACGGTCATTTCGGAGATGCTCGGCATTCCCACCACTGACCGCCAGCAGTTTCGCGTCTGGACGCAAGCTCTGGTCAACGCGGAAGCCCAGGAGGCGCGCGTGCTCGCCCTCCAGGAGTTTCTGACCTACATCAAACGCCTGCTCGATGAGAAACGCGCCCATCCCGCCGCCGATCTGGTCAGCGGTCTGGTTCAGGTCGAGGAGAACGGGGATCAGCTGCGTGAGAATGAGCTGATCTCGATGATCTTTCTATTGATCGTGGCCGGACATGAGACGACGGTCAACCTGATCGGCAATGGCTCGCTGGCTCTTTTGCAGCATCCCGACCAGTGGCAGCAGGTTCAGCGCGATCCCTCGTTGCTCCCTACAGCCGTGGAAGAGTTGCTGCGCTACACGGCGCCGGTCAGCCTGTCCGACGAGCGCTGGGCCACTGAGGATATCCCGCTGCACAGTAAGGTCATTCATAAAGGGGATATGGTCGTGGCGGCTCTGATCTCAGCCAATGCCGATCCGCAGCATGTCTCCGGCGGCGACGAGCTGGACATTACCCGCCAGGAAAATCATCACCTGGCCTTTGGCAAGGGCATCCATTTCTGCCTGGGCGCGCCGCTGGCCCGCCTGGAAGGACAGATCGCCTTTGGAACCCTGGCCCGCCGCCTGCCCAATCTGCGCCTGGCCTGCGATCCCGCGCAATTGATCTGGAACAGCAATCCCATGCTGCGCGGCCTGAGAAGTCTGCCAGTGACGTTCTAACCATCTCTTTACATGCGACAAAGCAGTTTTATGTAAAGTAATGTTGCTCATAGGACAGCCCCGAAAAAACATACGTAGAAGCCTGCAAAGAAGCAAGCGTTTGCCTTCTTTGCAGGCAGGCTGATCCTATGATCTGAAAAACAGCGCTCATACCTGAGCAGGATACGCGTATAACGAGCATTATAGTAAAAAGATATCAGAGGAAATAGATGATAGAGGCAAATAGAGCAGAAAATGCGGAGCAAAAGCTCAAAGGGCGCTGGTGGGCGCTCCTGGCCCTGGCTTTTTGTCTGCTGGTCATTAGTCTGGATATGACGGTTCTAAATGTGGCCCTGCCCACGCTGGCGAAAGATCTCCAGGCCACGGAGAGCCAGCTTCAGTGGATGGTTGACGCTTACACGCTGGTCTATGCCAGCCTGGTCCTGCTGGGCGGGAGCCTGGGCGACCGTTTTGGCCGCAAACGCATGCTCTTGCTGGGACTGCTGCTTTTCGGAGCTGGCTCGCTCTGGTCGGCGTTCTCCGGCAATGCCACGCTGCTGGTTCTCGCACGTGGCTTCATGGGCATCGGGGGCGCGCTGATCATGCCCGGCACACTCTCCCTGACGGCCAACATCTTCCTCGGTCCCGAACGCAGCCGGGCGATAGGCGTCATTCAGGGTGTTAGTGGTATCGGCGTGGTCATCGGGCCGCTGTTGGGAGGCTTTTTGCTCGACCATTTTTCCTGGGGAGTGATCTTTCTCATCAATGTGCCTATCGTTCTGCTGGCCATCCCCATCTGCATGTGGCTGGTGCCCGAGTCAAAAGATCCACTGGCCTCGCGACTCGATCTGCCGGGGGCGTTGCTTTCCATCGCGGGGATGTTCTCTCTGCTCTTTGGCATCATTGAGGCGCCAACCTACGGCCTGGCCGAGCCGCGCATTCTGGTTGCTCTGCTGCTGGCCCTGGTGCTGCTGACCGGCTTTGTGCTCTGGGAACGTCACACCGATACGCCGATGCTCGATCTGAGCATTTTCCGCCAGTCGGCCATTTCGGCCTCTGTGCTGGCGCTGACCCTGGCCTCGTTGGGTATGACTGGCGGCCTCTTCTTCCTGACGCAATACCTGCAATTAGTGCTGGGCTATACGCCGCTGGTGGCCGGCCTGTCCTTCACGCCGCTGGTTCTGGGCCTGCTGATTGCTTCCATCGGCCTGAGTTCTCTGCTGGACCGTCTGATTGGCGCGAAACTGACCATTACTGCTGGCCTGATCATAGTCACGGGGGCCATTGCCCTTTTAGCCCTGCTGACCACTCATACCAGCTACCTGGAAACTGCCGGGATGCTCCTTATGCTCGGCTTCGGCCTGGGCGTTACCATGGTGCCTGCGACTACGGCGATTATGAGTACGCTGCCCCTCAATCGCGCGGGTGTGGGTTCAGCCGCCACTGACACAGCCCAGGAGACTGGCAACGCGCTGGGCGTGGCTATCATGGGCAGCATTCTGACCGCCGCCTACCACGCGAGCATGGATGCCTCTCCGCTTGTGCAGGCGCTACCATCCCCGATACGTACACTTGTACGCGATTCGCTGGGAGGCGCCATGGCGGTCACGGCGCAACTGGGCGCGCAGGGTCAGGCCGTCGCCAGTCTCGCTCAGACAGCTTTTGTGCAGGCTATCGCTCCTACGGTACTGATCGGCGCCGCTATCTCCTGCTGCGGTGCCCTGATCGCGCTGTTCTTTATCCCGCGCCGCATCAATCGGCAGACCAGCGCAGATGAGTTAGAGCCGGTGAGCGAGACAACGGCAGTCAGCCCTGAGAAGGAGATTCAAAGGGCATAGAAAAGGGTCGACTCTTTCTTTTGTGCAGCGCGCATGATATAGTGAACCATGTGAAGAGAGCTGCGCAGGGACGCTGAG
>DASZXF010000548.1:0-2464 GCA_035546055.1 Ktedonobacteraceae bacterium | reverse complement strand
TTATATACTATCTGGATGCGCTTTTCTACGCTCAGGTCAGGCATGGAGTAGCTCCAATGGAGTAGCTCCAGTGGCAATAGTCATCAGGGTTTCATCGACGGAACTGGTCTGGCTGAGTAGATAGAAGGTCGTGGCGTCAGGAGTGGCCAGACCTTTCATCAGGTGGAAATAGAGTAATCCTTTCTCCCTTACTTCGCGACTTCTCGCCAGGCGCGCTTTTCTTCGTTTGCCAGACGTGAAAGCGACTTACACAAGATAGCGCGCTGCTTCGCTGTTCATGCCGCTCTGGTCGGGGTTGAGCGGTTCACATTTCCCCGGTGAAGTGCTTCACACGGCTTCAGAAGACTTGTCGATGACCAGGACATGATCTTATTCTCTCCCGCTTTGCGCGGCATACTTACGACAACAGAGTTATCTGCGCAGGCAATCAAGACCTTCTTTCCTTCTGATGGGGGACGCTTCGAGAGGAGTCGCGAAATGGAACGCGTGAACAAAACGTTTTAATTAATCTTTCTAAACATCCAGTGTTTGTGAGAGCATCCAGGTGAAAAGCTTTGGCCCTTGCTCTCTGCTTCCGCGCCGCTCAATGTGAAGTGGCTTTATCGGCCAGAAGTCGTTCAAGCGAGGCGCGCCAGGTGGCCTGGCTTACTCCATAGGCCAGCTCAGGCGTACTGCGGGCGATACGCGCGGCGCCGGCGAGAAAGGCGCTTTCTCCCAGGTTGACGCGTACCTGGGCGAGCAGCGCCTGGAGCGCAGGCAGTTCACATGAATGCATCAGGCTCATGCCCACGCCGGCGCCGAGCAGGGCGCGCAGGGCTTCATCATGGCTCCCTTCCAGCAGGGCTAATTGACCCATTTCGCTCAGGGTGTGAGCTGCGTAGCGGCGGTCTCGTAGCTGGCGCATGGTGGTCAGTGCCTGGCTAAAGAAGGCGTGGGCCTCCGCCAGGCGCCCTTCCCTGCGGGCCAGCGCACCCATCTCCTGGAGAGTCTGGGCGACCTCGCGCTGATCCCCCACCTGTTCCAGCAGGGCCAGGGCTGCGTTGAGCAGCGTATGAGCCTCGGCGTAGCTCCCTTCCTGTACAGCCAGTGCGCCCAGCATACGCCGGGTCAGACCGATCTGGCGCTGATCGCGCAATTCGCTGAACAGCGCCAGCGCCCTGTCCAGGTGCTCGCGGGCGGCTCCGCCATGCCGGGCGTCACGCTCAACCTCGCCCAGAGCCTGGTAGACCAGGGCCAGGTTGCGGCGGTCCTGAAATTCCTGGAAGATAGGGATGATCTCGGCGAAGATCTGCCTGGCCTGCTCGAAATGGCCCTGATCCCCGGTCAGACTGGCGAGGTTGAGTAAAATAAAGGTCGAGACGCGACGATTTTCTCCCTGTCGGCTGAGGGCCAGCGCTTCCTGGTAGAAGAGGTGAGCCTGTCCGGTCTGTCCCTGGTGGCGGGCGAGATTGCCAAGATTCATCAGCACCGAACTGGCGCTATTCAGATCGCCCAGCACGCGAAAGATGCCCAGGGCTTCTTCGTAGAACTCGCGAGCCTGCTCGTGCAGTCCCTGTTCCCGCGCCAGCACGCCCAGGTTGGCCAGGGCCGGGGCCATTTCGCGCTGATCGCCCAGGCGCCGCGAGATATCCACCGCCTCCATGTAGAGCTGGCGAGCCTGCTCAGGCTGACCCTGCTCGCCCAGTAAATTGCCCAGAGTGCGCAGCGTACCTGCCCTGAGCTGCTGGTCTTCCGCGCGGGTTAAGGCCTCCAGCGCGGCGGTGAGGGACTGGTGGGCCAGTTCGGGTTGACCCTGAATGCGGGCCAGTTCGCCCAGTTCGCGCAGCGCGAAGGCGCTGGATCTGACATCGCCCTGCTCGCGCGCCAGCTCCAGGGCCGTTTGCCAGATGCTCTGAGCCCTGGTGTAATGACTGCGCTGCTCCGCGATACGCCCCAGGTGAAGCAGGGTCATAACCTCGCCCTGGCCATCTCCCAGAGCGCGCGCGGCTGCCTGAGCCTGCTCAAGCAGCGTCTCCGCCACAGCATAAAGGCCGCGTGTGATGAGAAATGGCGCGCAGGCATTGACACCCTGGAGCAATTCCGCCTGCATGACCTCCTCGTAAGCTGTGGTCAGCGCGGCCAGGATGTTGGCACTTTCGAGGTCCAGGGCGGCGAAATCACCGGCGTGAGCGGTCACATAGGCCACAAAACAGGTCACCAGGCGCCGGGCTATGCCGGGCTCGCGTGATGACGCCCCGGCGTAGTCCGCGATGGTCTGGTGCAGGGTATAGCGAGCAGGTCCACAGCTTTCCAGCAAACCGGCATCGGTCAACTCATCGAGCGTCTCAACCGGCAGGGCGCTGATTTCCACCGCCGCCTCTTCGGCAAAGGTATTGGGCTTGGGCGGAAAGATGGCCAGGGCGCGCAGGGTAGCCTGTGCATCCGGGCTGATGTGCTGGTCGCTCAGACCGATCACCGCCTGGAG
>DASZXF010000547.1:0-7561 GCA_035546055.1 Ktedonobacteraceae bacterium | reverse complement strand
GAGGCAGCCTTGCTCGTCATTCTCGATCAACTGCAATATGTGACTCAGGTGATCTATCCCCAGATTGATGCCAATCCTGCCAGCAAGACCTATCTTGACCAGGTTCTCTGGGCAAAGACCGTCGGTACCTCTGGCGTACCTGTTTTTGAGGGGGCGCCCAGCCCCGCCGGCACAGCGCAACCGCAAATTCACGCGCTGGACGCCTTTTTCGAGCGAAAATCGTATCATTCCCTGGTGGGACAGCAGAGCTTATCTCTGCGAGGGCACTTTCCGAGGCACTGGCAGGCTCTGGTTGAGGCTCTGGGAACCATCTCGGTACGTCAGTTTGTAGAGCGCAGCCAGAATACCGCCCTGCGCGGTCTCTACAACGCGGTGTTGGATGCCTACATTGGCGACAAGGGGTGGATGGGTCTGCATCGCATCAAGGCGTATGGTTTTCTCGAAGTGGCGTTTAAGGTCGGTCGTTCGGTGACGACAGGGGCCAAATTTACCGGCCTTTTTAAGGATAAGACCTGGGAAAAAATTGATGGAGAACTGGCAGAAGTGCGCGATGAGCGCTATGTCGCCGGTAACAAGCAGGTCTACTTCGCGCACCCCAGGAGCGGTACGATCACGACTGATCCCGATACAGGTACCTGGATCAGCTCGATTGAACTGGATGTAGCTGGTCAGGGCGTGCATTATCAGCCGGGTGATCGCGTGGGCGTGTTGCCTGAAAATAACGAGCTACTGGTTCACAAAACCTTGCGTGCCTTGCAGGCGACGGGAAGCGAGATTGTGCAACTGACGCCCCAATGGCAGGAGGCGATCCGTTTTCGGGCGGGCTATTCGGAAGATGTCAATGTTTTGCCGCTGCGCACGATCCTCAATTTTGGTAAGATTCGACCTGTCACCCGCGATATCGCGAAACGGCTCTTTAAAATCAGCGCTGTGAGCGCGCTGAAACGCATCATTGACGCCCGCATGGAGGATCAGTGGGAACTCTGGGATCTTCTCAACCTGCTTTATGCCGGTGGTTATGATGTCACGCATCTGTGGAAAGCCGGTCCCTGGGACCAGGAGAGCATCTGCCGGGTCGTGCCGCCGGAGGTCTTTCGGCTCTATTCCATCGCCTCGGCTATGGAAGATAACGCGGCTGGGGCCGAGAAACTCAATTTGATTATTGGCGGACTCGATTATCAGACACCCCATACGCCCTATTCCTATCTGCAAGCGCGTATGGGAACAGCTTCTCACTTTTTGCGCGCCATGACCAGCGATCCCAGGTTTCGGGAAAAGCAGCTTTCCCTGACCATTGTCTCAACTCCTCGCTTCCGCCTGCCGGCTGACTCTTCTCGTCCGGTAGTGATGTTTGCGGCGGGGTCCGGGATTGCGCCTTTTTATGGCTTTCTCCAGGCGCGTGCTCGCCAGGCAGAGACAGGAGCGAACTGGCTGCTTTTCGGCACACGTACTCCCGAGGAGTTTTTTAACAGGACGTTCTTTGAGAACCTGGAGGCTACTGGCAAACTCCATTTGCGCATGGCCTTCTCAAGAGCGGATATCGCGGCCCGTTTTGATCAGGCCAGCGGACACTATCACTTCGAGAAAGGACGCCGGCAGCGGATCGGTGCTCTGATCGCGGCAGATGAGATAGCAGGCACGCTCTGGAACCTTTTACGCAGCGAGCGCGAAGGTGGACAGGAGGGCTATTTTTACATCTGTGGAAAGACGAGCTTTGCGGTTGCCGTCATGGATGCCCTCAAAGGGATTATACAGAGGTTTGGCGGTGGGTCTGAAGCGCAGGTACAGCATGTTATGCGCCAGTTGATCGCCGAAGGTCGCCTCATGCAGGACATCTTTACCACGTACAGCGGCCATGCCCAGGCCGGAAAAACCTATGATATCTCGCAGGTGGTGTTGCATAATGCGCCGGGAGAAGGGTTCTGGATCGTGGTAAGTGGCAAAGTATACGATGTCACCGAATTTATGTATCAGCATGTGGGTGGCGAGAGAATTATCATTCACTATGCCGGTATGGACGCCACAGGCGCTTATCAAGGAGTTCTCCACCATGTCAATTCAGAAGTGGATGCGCTGCTGGGTATGTATGAGCTTGGCAATATGCGGCGTCTCCAGTTCAAGGATGCCTGGGACATCGTGTTAAGCCCTGATGGCCTGAAATTCATGCTGCTTGAAGATATGTTCACGGCCTGGGTACGTTACATTTATCTTGTGGTAGGCATGGAGAATGCTCTGGCCAATGATTTTGATTTCGCGCGCCTGTCCTCTACCGCTGGCGAAGATGCGCATGAACTGACTCCATTCAAGGCGCAATTTCTGCTTGAGGCTCATCGCCGCTTTCTGGTAAGTTACCTGGATGGCTTGATTGACGAGGATCTGCAAACGCTCTGGGCGATAACCACCGGCTTCTGTGCTAGAGATCAGGATATTCGCTGGCTCCAGGCTGAGATTGAGTCTCTCAAGGCCAGCGCAGCTTATCTGCTGGTGCGCAACACCCTGCCATTCTTGAAACGTCAGTTGTTTGATCTAAAAGATAACGACGATTCCCGGGCGAGATCGACTCTCTACGCCCGCATCAGCGAATTGTGCTGGATGTTCAAGGAGGAGGATAAACGGGTTCTGTCTGACATGAAAATGACTTTGCGTGAAGGAATCCTGGCCTTTGAACAGTACGAAGCAGAGGTGGTCGCGCAGGCCGGCGGTCAATTAATGGCCGCGCTTCAACAGCTTCTGAAAGTCATCGGCGCGTATTATCAAAGAATCGCGGACCATCTCGCCGCGCAGGGAATTACACGCGACTTGCTCCCTGGCGAGTTAGTCGAAGAAGCGATACCGGAGGATGCTGGTCTGCCGGGTCACGGAGGAAAAATCTCCACGAATTGACAGACAGCCGGAGTATCACCATCAGCTTTGTGCGCGGAACGCAGAAGCCGCTTGCTGAGGCACTCCGCGTTGCGAGCAGGGAAAGATAAAATGGTAGCGAATTGGATAAGGGCGGCCAGCGTGCTTTGAGGACATAGCTGGAAAGGGAGAAGCTGAACGAGAAGTGAAGGGGTTGAAACGAACGCCAATCAGGTGTATAGTTGAGGAAGACAGGACTCTATGCGGGCCCGCCGGAAAAAAAGGCGGGCCTTCATACGTCGCATGACGAACGTTATATAAGTGGAGGACTGTGAAGCAACGGCGCTTCTTTATGTAATGCAGCATCCGTGGCCTGTGATGGCCACATATGAGGAGGAACGTATTCATGGCTATCGACTTGATCAACCCCTATGACGTAGCGGTTGCCCAATTCGACGAAGCGGCGGATCGGCTTGGCCTGTCCCAGGCGATGCGCACGATTTTGCGGTTGCCCAAACGCGAACTTATTGTCAATTTTCCTGTGCGCATGGATAACGGGGATGTGGAGATGTTCACCGGTTATCGTGTCCAGCATAATATTAATCGTGGCCCTGCCAAGGGCGGCATTCGTTATAGCCCGGAAGTTTCGCTCGACGAAGTGCGCGCCCTGGCGATGTGGATGACCTGGAAATGCGCGGTGGTTGGTATTCCTTTTGGTGGCGCGAAGGGTGGCGTGATCTGTGACCCCCATAAGATGTCCCCTGGCGAACTGGAGCGCCTGACCCGCCGTTACGCGACGGAAATCTCGCTGCTGATTGGCCCCGATAGCGATATTCCCGCGCCCGATATGAACACCAATCCCCAGGTCATGGCCTGGATTATGGACACCTATTCTATGCACAAGGGCTATTCGGTGCCGGCGGTAATCACCGGTAAACCGCTGGGGATTGGAGGGAGCGAGGGACGTATGGAGGCGACGGCGCGCGGCGTGATGGTGGTGACGCGCGAGGCGCTGCTGGATAAAAATATGAACCCGGAGAATTGCTCTGTGGTGGTGCAGGGCTTCGGCAATGTGGGAAGCATTACCGCGCGCCTGCTGCACGATGAACTGCGCTGTAAGATTGTGGGCCTGAGCGACATTTCCGGGGGCGTGTATAATCCCAGAGGCATCGATGTCTATCGTGCTCTGCGCTACTCCAAGGAGCATGGCTCTCTGACAGGCCTGCCGGATAGCGAGCCGGTGACGAACGCGCAATTACTGGAATTGCCCTGCGATGTGCTGATTCCCGCCGCGCTGGAAAATCAGTTGACGGGACGGAACGCGGCGCGTGTCAAAGCCCGCCTGATCGTCGAAGCGGCCAATGGTCCGACCGATCCTGACGCCGACAAAATTTTCAATAGCGCGGGAATTACGGTTGTGCCGGATATTCTGGCCAATGCCGGCGGCGTGACGGTGAGCTACTTTGAATGGGTGCAGGATTTGCAGCGCTTCTTCTGGGCAGAAAATGAGATTAATGATCGCCTGGAAACGATTATGAAGCGTGCCTATCGCTCAGTAATTCAGAAGGCTACCGAGCAGGATGTTCACCTGCGCATGGGCGCCTACCTGCTGGCCGTGGCACGCGTGGCCGAGTCCACCGAACTGCGCGGCGTCTATCCGTAAAAAGCCCGTTGTTTTCCATAAAAAAGCAGAGGAAACAGATCGTGATGCGGTCTGTTCCCTCTGCTTTTTGTTTGTAAGAATTTTCCAACCTTCTTCTAACTTTGCTTCAACCTTCCTGCCTTATGCTCAGTCCTGTCGGGTTACATCTTTCAGGGTACAGCGAAGCATCGCCTTCGGCATGTTTCTGGATAACGATAAGGGTGATTTTTATCTCCACCGGTAATTGGTCAAGGTTCAAACGCAAGGCCAGCCAGGCGGGAGTGCAGAGGGCGGTGCCCTTTGCCGGGGAGCGGGGTGTCCCCCGCCTTTTCCCTCTTCCCGCGCCGCCTGCGGCGGCGCACTTTGCGCTTGGAGTTTGACCGTCTACTAATGTGATGTTTGTGAAAAAGGATTTTTTTGATGAAAAACGGGTTCTCACTGGACTATTTGCGTTATGAGATACGCATTGTAGGGCCACTGCTTTTTCTGCTTCCACCCGGTCTGGCGCTGGCTTTCGCGGGTCTGGCAGTGCTGTTGTTTGTCGGCAGCGTGGTACACAGCTTTATCGCGCTGGTCCTGGTGGCTGCTCTTGAGGCCTGCCTGCCGCTGGCGGTGGGAATTGTGCTGGCGACGGTGGCAGCCCAGGATGCCGCGCTTGAGTTGCTGTTGAGCGTGCCAGCGGGATATTGCTGGATTGTCTTTGCACGTCTGGCTTTGCTGCTGGGCTGGACGCTGCTGGTGGAGCTGCTGGCGTCACTGGCGTTGTACGCCGCGCTGCCCTGGGTACCTTCCGAGCCGCTGGCAGCCGGACAACTGACCTGGCTGGCGCCGTCACTCTGGCTGGCCGGGGCGGGTGTGCTGCTGGCCCTGGTTTTGCGCAGCCGGGCGGCGAGTGGCGCTGTCCTGGGCTGCATCTGGATTATTCAACTGACTTTCCACGGCTACTTCGCCCAGAACAATTGGACGCGGCCCTGGTTTCTCTTCGCGACCCTGTATACTCCCACTGCCTCTTTCTGGCTGACGAATCGCCTGGAATTGATCGCGAGCGCGCTGGTTTTGCTGCTGGCCGTCTGGTGGTTTTTACGCAATCCTGAGCGGCGCTTTTTTGGAGAGGAGGCCTGATCGATGAATAGATTATCTGCCCTGGGCGGCGCGCTGCGCTACGAATTTTTGATGCAGGTGCGCCGTCGTGCTATCTGGGTGGTGCTGGCGCTGGTTGGCCTGATGAGTGCTATTCTCTGGCTGGCCTTTACCGCCGGCGGGGAGACGACGGACCTGGATGCGGTGATGTACCTGGCTCAGTTTACGGCGCGGTTTTTGCCGGTAGGCGCTGGTCTGGTCCTGGCTGATCGCCTGGCGCGTGACGAAAAGCTGCGTGTGAATGAATTGCTTGATACCTGCCCCGGCTCTCTGGGTTCACGCCTGTTCGGCAAGTACATCGGTTGTACACTGGCGACCCTGGTACCGGTTGTTCTGCTGTATACAGCCGGGGTAGCGGACATTCTGGTGCGTTTTCACCACCCGTATGATCTTGTGCTGACCCTGGCGACCTTTGCTGCTATTCCGCTGCCGGGGATTCTGTTCGCGGCAGGCTTCTCGCTGGCGTTGCCAGCCCTTCTCAAAGTGCCACTGTACCAGGTGCTTTTTATTGGCTACTGGTTCTGGGCCAACCTGATGAGTCCGCGTTTTCAAATTCCTACGCTGGTCGCGACCATGCTCAATGCCACCGGACCCTGGGCGCAGGAGGCGTTTTTTAACTATCCCTGGGTGTTTCTGCGTCTGCACCCGGCAGTCTGGCAGGGCGTGCTCAGTATCGCTCTGCTGATCGGCCTGAGTCTGCTGGCGGTCTGCCTGGCCTGGCTGTATCTGCGCTGGACAAAAACGCATCGTTAGTTGTTTTGTCTCATTGTAAAGATAAAAGAGGAAACAGTTTGATGGATATCAAGATTGATCACTTGAGTAAATTGTATCGCGGCGGGGTATGCGCGCTCGATGATTTGAGTCTGACGATTCCCCGGGGCATGTTTGGTTTGCTGGGACCGAACGGGGCGGGCAAGACGACCCTGATGCGCATTCTGGCCGGTATTCTGAGGCCAACCGAGGGCTCATTTCAGGTTGGCCCGTACAGCAGCGACAGCGGACAGGGACGAGGCGCGATCAAGCGCGTGCTGGGTTATCTGCCGCAAGAACCGGGCATGTATCCCGACTTGAGCGCCTATGAATTTCTGGATTATGTAGGCATCTTGAAAGGTCTCAAGGACCGTAACCAGCGCCGGCAGCGGGTTGAGCACTTGCTGGAAATGGTTGCTCTGAGTAATGTGGCCCGGCGCAGGGTGAAAACCTTTTCCGGGGGGATGAAGCGCCGCCTGGGT
Source organism: Ktedonobacteraceae bacterium (assembly GCA_035546055.1). Lineage (GTDB taxonomy): Bacteria > Chloroflexota > Ktedonobacteria > Ktedonobacterales > Ktedonobacteraceae > Paraktedonobacter. The sequence goes on along the minus strand of DASZXF010000547.1, from coordinate 706 downwards.
ATCGCGCAGGCCATTCTCAACGATCCGCAATTGTTGATCGTGGATGAGCCGACGGCTGGCCTGGACCCGGAGGAGCGTATTCGCTTCCGTAATCTGCTGGCAGACCTGGGCGGAAATCGCACGGTGTTGCTCTCGACTCATATTGTTGAGGATATCGCTCAGACCTGTCAGAACATCGCCGTGGTCAGAAGCGGGCGAGTGATTTTTCAGGGCACAATAGCTCAGATGTTGCAGACCACGCGCGGCAAAGTCTGGCTGATAACCACCGGTGGCCAGCGTCCAGAGGGCGATTTTACTATTGTTTCGACCCTGAATATGGGTACTCATGTGCAATATCGCGTGGTGGGCAATCTCACATCCCAGGCCGGCGTAGCGCCCGCTGAACCGGGTCTGGAGGATGGCTATGTCTGGTTGATGCACGCTCAACAGGCGCCGCTTGCGGCCTCCCACACGCGGGTCTGACAAACGAAACTTTCCCATCTTCTGATGAATGAACTACAATGGCAAAGAAGCTTTGGGAAAAGAGGGGTATGTATGCACATTCTGATCGTGGAAGATGAGAAGAAGTTAGCAGTTCTCTTGCGCCGCGCCTTGCTGGAGGTGCGCCACACTGTTGACGTGGCGCATGATGGCCTGGCCGGCCTGGACCTGGCGCTGAGTGATACTTACGATGTCATCATTCTGGATCTCATGCTGCCAGAGATAG
>DASZXF010000546.1:0-10134 GCA_035546055.1 Ktedonobacteraceae bacterium | reverse complement strand
GCTTCTTCCGCGCTGGCGGCCTCGCTCTGCTCCTGGAGGAGTCCGGCAACGACCGCCGAAGTCTCTTCCTCGCTCTGCACCTCTGCCTCAGCAGCGCTGGCGGACAGGACATTTTCGCTCATCAATATGCTGGCCTGCTCTGCCTCTGCCCTGGAAAGAACAGCCGGGTCGGCTGGTGTGACACTGGCTTCGGGCTGGTCCGCGAGAAGCGGGGTGGTTGCTTCGGGAGTTGAGTGTTCTCTGGATTCGTTGTCGGCCTGCAGAACGGTGATCCAGTCGTTCATACTGTCTGCCTGCTCGGAGGCGCTGGCGTCTGAAGCGCCGGTTTCGGTCACGCTGACGCTGTACCAGGGCACTGGCTTCCCGGCTGGCGCTTCCAGATCTTCCAGGTCTTTCCAGCCCAGCAGTTCCGGGGGCGTCACATCCTCGTTGCTCTCTTGCGCCTCCGCCATTCCAGTGGGGGATAGCTCATGTGCGGCCTCGTCCTCCTCAACCTGAACCGTAGAAGCGCGTGGCGTGCTTTCCGGCGCTGCGCTCTCTGTTATCATGGCTTGCTCACCTGCCTCGGCGGACTCAGGCTGCGGGGCGGGTGAGGTCAGCGTGACTGCTCGCATGGCCTCTTCGTCGTCCTGGCTCAGCTTTTGCAGGAGCAGCTCTTCGGTCGGGACAATCTCGCCTTCGCTCTCCTCCTGGGGCGTACCATCTTCCTTTACCGAGCCGAGCAGCGAGTCGATCCAGTCGTAGGCGCCTTCCAGGGATCTGAGGCACCACTGCGTATAATCCCCCTGGATAAAGTCTTCGACCTGTTCGCAGTAGTCCAGGCGCTGCATCATGCGATCCAGCCAGTCCTCTCCGCGCTCAAGCATCAGATCCAGCAGTTCGATGTTGTTGACTCCGCTGGATTGCAGACGCACCAGCACCGCCTGGGCCAGCGCGGAAGGGCGCAGGGATTGCAGCCTCTGCTGGTTCTCGTCGATATGTTCACGCAGCACTTCCACCTGTTTTTCGAGCAGTGGCACGCGGCGGCGTAACACCCAGAGCTGATAATGAGCATAGAACTGCTCAATGTCCTGCTCATGCAGGCGCGCAAACACCTCCGCCGAGAGTTTTTCTTGCGCGGCCCTGTCATGTGCGTGATTACTCATTTTCTACCTCTTCCGCTGGCACTCCATCCGTAACTTGCCGGTGCCAGCGCATAAACCAGCGCTGGATATTTTCATTCAAGCGGCGCGTTTCTTCGTCGATGGGATGGGCGCTGACGCCGGCTGCTCGCTGGCGTTCGCGTTGCAAAAGCGCGGATAACTTCGGGTCAGTCTGTGAGCGCTGGTCAAAAAAGGCCAGCATATCGGCTGAGAGATCAGCCTGCGGGGATGGACGCGGTGCCGGCGCGACAGCCTCGCGCGCGGCCTCGCCCCCTGGCAAGGGCGCTTCTGCTGGCGAGGCCGCGCGTGGTGCTGGCTCAACCTGCTCCTGGCTGTGAGGCGGCGTGTCAGTTCGCTTCCCGGCTGGTTGTTGCTGGTTTTCTGGCTGCTGGAGATAGGCAGAGAGAGCCTGCACAATCACATTCTCGGTGGCAGGCACAACCTGTTCCAGAATCGTGATCCGATCCTGCAAGTAGAACAGTTCTGTCTCCAGGGTCTCTAATTCTGCTCGCAGACGCCTGTCGACCTCTTGAGCAGAGAGCCATTGCTGATACTGACCCATAATCCTCCTCTTATGCTAACCCTTCTTTCTCCATAGCGGTGTTATGCGAGATGCGCAGCAGAATGCCAATGATGATAAAGTTGGCGATGACCGAACTGCCTCCATAGCTCAGGAACGGCACCGGAATACCGGTCAGCGGCAACAGTTTTAAGTTGCCCGCGCAAATGATCAGGGTCTGAATGCCGAAAATGGAGGTCAGACCGGCTGCCAGCAGTTGATTAAAGGTGCCGCGCGCCTCAATCGCAATGCGGAAGCCACGGTAAAGCAGGATCAGGTAGAAACCAATAATCGCGAACAGGCCAGCCAGGCCAAATTCTTCGCCCAGCACCGCTACCACCATGTCCGATTGAGCAACCGGTACCAGCCCCGAAGCGTGCCCCAGACCAAAACCCGCGCCCAGGATACCCCCGCTGGCGACAGCAATTAACCCCTGCGCAATCTGCGCTCCGGCGTCCTGCGCAAAGGCAATGGTCCCGCCAGGTCCGCTGGTCCAGTTCTGCCAGTTGACCATATCCAGCCCCACCGCCGCGAAACGCGCGCGTACATAACTGAACAGCGAGTAACCGAACAGGCCCAGCAGGAAGAAGATGGCCAGACCGCCAATCACATAGGAAACCTTGTTACTGCCCAGGTAGAGCATGCTGAGGAAGATGCTGTAGATCAGCAGCGCCAGGCCCAGTTCGCGTACACCCAGGAACAGCGCCAGGGAAATCATCAGCATGAGGAGTATCGGCCCCAGCTGGCGCATCGGCGGCAGGTTGATCGGCCCCACGCGAATTCCCCCGCTGGCGATCACATCCTGGTTTTCACTCAGGTAGGCCGCGAAGAAGATCACAATAATGATTTTCAGCAGTTCTGAAGGCTGGAGAGCGAAGGGTCCAAAATTGAGCTGATCGTGCGTCGGACTGTCCAGGTTGACCCGAAAGGCATTGACCAGCGTAATACCCACCAGCACCAGGCCAATCACCGCCCAGGTGTATTTGTAGCGCCTCAGCCAGCTCATTGAGCGCAGTCCAAAGGCCGTAATCAGAAAGACGACCAGCCCGATGGAAACCCAGAGCAACTGCTTCATGCCTAAATTCGAGTCGTAGGGAAAAGCATCTGGACCGGTGCGCAACGCCAGCAGGACGCCGAAGCCGCTGAGCAGTACCACCACCGGGAATAGCATCTGATCGGCCTTCGGGAAGAAAATCGTCAGCACGATATGGACGATAATCGCAGCGGCGATAAATCCAATAATTGGGATGAGATCATGTACAGTGGGCAAAAGAGAAAGCACATCCTGCTTTCGGCTGATATCGATATTGCTTTTATAATAGAGCGATAGCGGTAACTGGAACATTTCGAGCAAAAGAAAGATGAATGGTATAAGTAGGAGCAGCCGTTCTCTCCAGCGGAAGCGTCTTTTGCCGATTTCACTTGTCGCTAATTGCTTTGCCATATACGCATTCCCTTTTCCGTTATTGGGCCAGCTTGAAGCGGATAAAACCCACCTGGATGATATCGCCAACGCGCGCGGCCAGGGCATCGCGCGCGGGCTGATTGTTCAGGAAGGTGCCGTTCGTGCTGCCCGCGTCCTGCACATACCATGATCCATTGCGAAACCACATGCGCGTATGCTCGGCTGAGACAAACGACTCGCTGATCTGAATGGTATTGGTGGGTCCGCGCCCGATGGTCGTCTGCGGATTCAGATTAAAGCTGGTGCCCGGCGCGATCTTGCTCGGTCCGCTATCCACCACGATCAGATGTCCCACCACCGGGGGCAGATTGCTGAGCACCCCGTCGTTGGCTGCCACTGTTTTCCGTAAATCGCGAGTGATCGAGATGATTACCTGCATTAAAAAGAGATAAAGCAGAACGATTCCCAGAAGGCGCAAGATGAGTAAGAAGACATCAAGTGTCATAGCACAGAACCTTACCTTCTCTCATAAACAAAGTCATAGCTGCCAATGGTGAAGCGGTCCCCATTTCTCAGGGTGTACTGGCGCTGTCCGGGAATGCCGTTCACCGTGATGCCATTGGTGCTGCCGAGATCGAAAATGGTGAATTGACCGTCGGGTTGATATTTGATTTGAGCATGATAGCGTGAAACACGTTTGTCTTCGACAATGATATCGTTGGTCAACTGGCGTCCGATGTTGACGACAGGTTTCTCAATGCGAAAGACTGCCTGCTGTGTCTGGGGTGAACGAATGGTCAGCCAGGCTGGCGGTAAGGCCGGCGCTGGCGCTGCCTGCTGTATGCCCGGCATGGATTGCCCTGCCTGGGCGTAACGCGTTGGCGCGGTGCCTGAGACGGAACCGCCCGTGGGTCTGGGTACGCCGGGATCGATGCCCGGTAATTGTTGTCCCGGCAGGAGTTGCTGACGGATCTGCGCCATCTGTTCGGGACTGATGGCCTGCGTTGCCATGGCGCCGTCTTCACCGTTGCCCCCGCGCGCGCGCAACTGAGCCTCGATCCTGATTGCACCTGGCCGCAGATCTCGCTTGGCGTGCAAACGAAACAGCGGATCTGCTTTCATCGTGTAATGGTTGTTACGCGCGTACTGGACGAGGTGATCCTGCCAATCTCTTTTGAGCGTGGCTTCAATCGGGTTCATCTGCTGGTGATCTTTGATGCTCACGTAGATGTCATAGACATCAGGAGCCAGACGCCGACCTTCACCTTGCAGCAAACTGTTGTCCTCCATGGCCCTCTCCAGCTTCTTGGCTACTTCGGCTGGCTGGAGCCTGGAGGGAAAGAGAAAGGCGAATGGCCCTTCGACAATCCGCTGCATGAACGCTTCAAATTTTGAAAGTGGATTCTGACGAGTACTCACTCTTGCCCGTCCTTCTGCAAAAGCTGCCGCGTCATGCGTACATCTTCTGCCATCTGTGCTTTTAATGCTTCAATGCTCTCGAAACGCATTTCATCGCGTAATCGGGCCATGAAGTGTATGCTGATACACCGGTCGTACAAATCCAACCCTTCGACATCCAGCAGGTATGCTTCTACCAGCAGTTCGCGTCCGTCAAAAGTTGGACGTGTACCAATGCTTACTGCACTAGTATACGCATCCCACTGGTCCGGTGTTTCATCCGCATGAATCCTAGCACCAATAAAGACGCAGGGGCTATGAACTACGTCACTCTGGGCCGGGTGTTTGTGGACCAGCACGCGCGCGGCGTAGATCCCGTTGGCCGGGATGAGCTTTTCGGCGGGTGGTCTGAGGTTGGCGGTGGGGTAGCCGAGCACGCGCCCGCGCTGGTCGCCATGTACCACTTTGCCGTGCAGGATGGCGGGATGGCCGAGCAACTCGCTGGCTTCTTCGACTTTGCCCTGGGCGATGAGACCGCGAATACGGGTGCTGCTGACGCGCTGATTGGCGATTTCTTTTAAGAGGATGGGGCGCACGGTGATGTCGTGAGCTTCGCCATAGGCTTGCAGGAAGGCTACGTCGCCCATGCGTTTGTTGCCCAGACTGAAGTTTTCCCCTACGACGAGGCCGCGCAGGTTGAAGTGGGCGCGCAGGTCGTCCATAAAGGCGCTTGCGCTCATGGCGGCGACTTCCGGCGTGAATTCGATGACGATTGAGTTGGCGATGCCGCCCTGCACTCTGGCCAGTTCCAGCTTTTCGTCGAGCGTGGTCAGACTGCGCAGCTCGATGTCCGGGCGCACAACCTTGAGCGTGTGCGGGTGAAAGGTTAAAATGACCGGCACGCTCGTGAGTTTTTCTGCCAGGCGACTGGTTTCGTGTAACAGTTCCTGGTGTCCTTTATGGATACCATCGAAATTACCGATTGTAATCACGATGGGCTCGGTCCCTGTAAGTGTCGTCGAATATCGCATAAATACCTTATAATAGAAAACTTGTCAGCAGCATCCTCTCGGCTATAGTACCACAGCCATGCGTTACAGGCAACAGAATTATTCTTCCTACCTATTCCTGTTGCCGGCTTGTCTGGCCGGGCAGGTTCAGGCTTGCTATTTCCTGTTCCTGTGCTCAGTCTGCGGCGGCTGTGTTGAGAACTTTCCTGGGCTGCCATCTGTCTGTGCCTGGTTCTCTCTCGGCGATGGCGATAAATGCTCCTTCGCTAGTATAAACCCGGACCAGCGATGCTTCCGGGGCGATGCCATGGGCAATTATACTGTTACCATGCAGGACGCGCTCGGTCTCTTCCGCGCTCAGGTGCAGGGCGGGATAGCTGGCGAGGGCGGTGTCAGCCGGCAGCAGATAACTGGCGGCCCGACCTTCCGCGCAGGCCTGGGCGAGTTCGTCCAGGGTGACGCTTGCGGCCAGGGTGAAGGGACCGCTGCGGGTGCGCAGGAGTCCGCTCAGGTGCGCGCCGCTGCCCAGCGCTCTGCCCAGGTCGTAGGCCAGCGAGCGAATATAGGTGCCTTTGCTGCACGCTACGTCAAGGATGAGCGTTGGTGTGTGCCAGGAGACGATTTCCAGGCGGCTGATCTCGATTGGCCTGGCTGGCAGCGTCAGCTCCTCGCCGGCGCGCGTGCGTTTATAGGCGGCCTGCCCTTGAATTTTGATGGCGGAGTAGCGCGGCGGCACCTGCATCTGTGGACCGCGAAAGGCGGCGAGCGCCTCTTCAATCGCGGCCTGATCGAGTTGCTCTGTGCTGGCGCGGCGGGTGATCTCGCCCTCGGCGTCGTAGGTGTCGGTTTCAATACCGAAGACCAGGGTGGCGCGGTATTCCTTGCCGCTTTCGCTCAGATATTCGGCTACGCGCGTCCCCTGGCCAACGCAGATGGGCAGAACGCCGCTGGCCGCCGGGTCCAGGGTGCCCGCGTGCCCTACACGCCGCTGCTTTAACAGCCTGCGCACCCTGGCCACGACATCATGCGAGGTCATGCCGGTTGGTTTATGAATGACGAAAATCCCGTCCATGCCTGGATCTTTCTTCTACAAATTTTCAGGAAGCATCGGTTGCCAGCCATGCTGAATGGTTGTTGTATCCCCCTGCGAGAAGAACGGGTCCGGGGGATACAACGCGTCTGGCCCTGTTGGGACAACATCAGCGATGACTTATAAAGGTCAGCGTGAAGGGTTGGCCAGCTCTTTTTCTAATTCCGCGACGACAAAGGCCATGGCCTCCGCGAGGGGCAGATGGAAGGTTGCGCCAGCCGCGCGGGCATGTCCTCCACCGTGACCGTTGCTCAGACGCTGGCACAGTTCGGCGGCGTTGTACGGCGCCGCGCTGCGCAGACTCAGGCGCGTTTCCGAGGGGTCTTCGTAGCTTTTGAAGAACGCGGCGATCTGTACCCCGGCGATGTCGCGCAACATGCCTGAGCTGTTGTCGTCCATATCCCTGTTCGCGCCGGCGCTCTCCAGGGTGGCGCGGTCGGCCCAGGACCAGATCAATCGCCCCTGGCTGCTGGTGCGGGCCTGGGTGATGATGGCTGCCTGTAGCCGCGCCTGGGCCAGTGAGCGCTCGCGGTAAATCGGCTGTACGACTTTTTCCGGGATGGCCCCGTGGCGCAGCAACTCTGCCGCGACTTCCAGACTACGCGGCGTGGTGTTGGTGAATTGAAACGAGCTGGTGTCGGTGATCAGACCGGTCAGCAGGCAGAGCGCGGCCTCTTCTGGCATGGGCAGATTGGCCTGCTGCTGGAAGAGAACCAGGATTTCCGCTGTGGCTGCCGCGCCGGGTACGATGATATTGACCTGGCCGCAGCCATTGCTGCTGATGTGGTGATCGATGTTGAGCATGCTGGCGTGCTCCAACTGGCTCTGGTGACGCGTGTACAGGGCGCCATAGCGGCCAAGCTCGCCCGCGTCCAGCGCGATAATCAGATCGAAGTCTGCGGGCTCGATGTCCAGGGCGAGGGTTTCCAGGCCCGGCAGAAAGGCCAGCGTGCGAGGCGCGGGGTCCGCGCAGGCGGGCACACAGCTTTTGCCCAGCGCGCGCAGGATATGGGCCAGGCCCAGCGCCGAGCCGATGCAGTCGCCGTCCGGCCCCTCATGCGCCAGTAAAGCGATGCGCCGGGCCGGCGCGATCAGGCTCATTGCCTGTCGCACCAGCTCGGCGTCAAGCTGGGTGGCCAGCGCCGGATTAGTCTGACTCATGCGCAACCTCGTTACCGGCCTGCGCCTGCATCTCCTGGTTTTCCATCTGACGAATCAGACCCAGAATATGCGCTCCTTGCTCAATCGAGTTATCGAGCTTGAAGAGAATTTCAGGCATGAAGCGCACAGTCAGCCGGGCGGCCAGCTCGTGGCGGAGGAAGCCGGTGGCGTGGTGTAGCGCCTCGATGGTGCTTTTTTTCTCTTCGGGAGTACCCATGACGCTGACAAAGATTTTGGCGTGGCGCAGGTCGCCGCTGACCTCAACATGAGTGATGCTGGCGAAGCCGACGCGTGGATCTTTGAGACGGGTGCGGAGCAGATCGCTGACCTCCGCAGCGATCTGCTCTCCCAACTTTTCTTGTCGATGTGGATTAGGCATAACTCTTGTTTCTCCGCTTCAATCATCCCTGAACGGTTTACGCTCCGCTGCCGGGCTTGACCTTTTCCTGCGTAAAGGCTTCGATGATGTCGCCGACCTCGAACTCGGAGAAATCTTCGAGCAAGATGCCACACTCGTAACCGGTCAGCACTTCGCGCACGTCGTCTTTGCCGCGCCGCAGCGAGGCGACTTTGCCCTCATAGACCTTCGCCTGCTTGCGCAAAACTCTGGCCTGTGAGGCGCGTGTGAGCTTGCCATCGATGACACGGCAACCGGCGATGACGGTACTTTTACCAGCTTTGAAGATCTGCTGCACTTCAGCATGGCCTTCAATGACTTCCTGATAGGTCGGCTCCAGCATACCCGTCAGCGCGGCCTGAATGTCGTCGGTCAGTTTGTAGATGATGTTGTAGTAGCGAATGTCCACGCCTTCTTTGACGGCCATGCGCTGGGCGGCGCCATCGGCTGTGACGTTGAAGCCGATGATGATGGCCCCGGAGGCCGCCGCCAGGTGAACATCGGTTTCGCTGATGTTGCCGATGCCTTCGCGGATCAGGCGCACCTTGAGGTTTTCTTCGCCGATTTTGCTCAGGGCGTTCTTGATGGCTTCCGCCGAACCCTGTACGTCGCATTTCAGGACGACGTTCAGCTCTTTGACTTTGCCCTCCTGCATCTGCATGTAGAGGGTGTCCAGGCTGACCTGGCCCAGCGGCATGCTGTCGCTCTTGCGCTGCTCGGCGACTTTCTGCGCGATCTGCCTGGCCGTTTTTTCATCGGGCACGACTTCCAGCCGGTCGCCAGCCTGCGGGACTTCGGGCAGACCCAGGATGCTGACCGGGGTGCTCGGCGGCGCTTTCATGACGCGTTTGCCACGGTCGTTGATCATGGCGCGAATTTTGCCGGACATGGTGCCTACTACGATGTTGTCGCCCATTTTCAGGGTGCCCTGCTGGATCAGTACGGTGGCGGTGGCGCCGCTGCTCTTTTCCAGTCTGGCTTCGATGATGACGCCGGTGGCCGGGCGATTCGGATTGGCTTTGATGTCCTGGACTTCGGCGACGAGCAGGATCATTTCCAGCAGTTCATCGATGCCCAGACCCTTGCGTGCCGAGACGGGCACACAGACGACATCGCCGCCGTATTCCTCGATGAGGACGCCGATTTCCGCCAGTTGTTGCTTGACGTGATCGGGGTTGGCTTCGGCTTTGTCAACCTTGTTGAGCGCGATGATGATGGGCATTTTGGCGGCCTGCGCGTGCTCGATGGCTTCGCGCGTCTGCGGCATCACACCGTCATCAGCCGCGACGACGATAATGGCGATGTCGGCAACCTGGGCGCCGCGTGCGCGCATGGCGGTAAAGGCTTCGTGACCCGGCGTATCCAGGAAGGTGATTTTCTGGTTGTTGATCTCGACCTGATAGGCGCCGATGTGCTGCGTGATGCCGCCGGCCTCGCCCGCCGCGACTTTCGTCTTACGAATGGTGTCCAGCAGGGTGGTTTTACCGTGGTCGACGTGTCCCATGATAGTGACAACCGGCGGAATGGTGATCAGGTTATTATCGTACTTGGCGTCCAGCAGAATGTCGGAGGCCAGTCCTTCGCGACGGCGCTGGACGGCGGGTGCGATGGTGAGTTCGCTCTGCGATGGCTCGAAGCCCAGATCTTGCGCGACCAGGGCGGCCTTTTCATAGTCGACAACTTCGTTGATATTGGCGAAAATGCTGTGCTTGATCAGACCGCGAATGATTTCAGGCGGCGTGGCCTGGAGAAGCTCCGCCAGGTCTTTGACGACAATCTGCGGCGGAATGGAAATCGGCCCGGTGGGCTTTTCCTTGACAGCTGCCACACGTCGCTCGTGAGAACGCTGGGGAGCGCCGGAACGTCCTCCGCCTCTGTTCCCAGGGCCGCCATGCTGTCCACCGGGACGCGAGCCGCCCGCCGATCCTCCATGCCGGGGCGCCGGTCGTGTGCCGGGACCGCCGTGAGACGC
>DASZXF010000545.1:0-28642 GCA_035546055.1 Ktedonobacteraceae bacterium | reverse complement strand
CGCCCATCGTCCCGCACCTTCCTTCTATCTATGCGAAGCACTCGCTCCGAACTGTCAGAAAATGTTTATTTTCTGATTACGATGTTGATCAGTTTCTCGGGCACGTAGATGACCTTTTGTACAGTGGCGTCGCCGATGAAGGAGGAGACGCGGGCGCTGCTCAGAGCCAGGGTGCGGATCTCCTGTTCGCTGGTGTTGGCGGCGACTTCGATGCGTTCGCGCACCTTGCCGTTGACCTGGACGACCAGGGTAAAGTTTTCGTCCCTGGTCAGCTCCTCCTGGTAGGTGGGCCATGCGACGGTGTGAATGCTGCCGCTATGGCCGGTCATGTGCCACAGTTCTTCACTGATGTGCGGAGTCAGCGGGGCCAGCAGTTGCAGCATGGTTTCCAGGGCGTGCTGGAAGGCTGCGCTGTGGGCGACCTCTTCGTTCTGCACCTTGATCAGGGCGTTGTTGTACTCCATCAGAGCCGCCAGGGCCGTGTTGAAGCGCAGATTGCTGATCTCTTCAGTGACGCGCTTGATGGTTTTGTGGCGCAGACGCTCGATGGAACGGCTTTCAGGCGTTTCCGCGCTGTGTGGATGTTCCATCCAGCTCTCATTGACCAGATCCCAGACGCGGTTCAGGAAGCGCCAGACGCCGGCCAGGTTCTCCGCTTTGAACGTGCCTCCCTGGTCGAACGGACCCATAAACATCATGTAGGCGCGCACAGTGTCAGTGCCATATTTGGAAACATATTCGTCGGGCGCGACGACGTTGCCGCGTGACTTGGACATCTTCTGTCCGTCCGGTCCCAGGACGATGCCCTGGTGGAACAGGCGCTTGAAAGGCTCGTTAAAGTGCAGATAGCCCATATCGCGCAGCGCTTTGATGAAGAAGCGCGCGTACAGCAGATGCATAACCGCGTGTTCCGCGCCGCCGATGTACTGATCCACCGGCAGCCAGCGCTGCATGGCTTCCTGGCTCCAGGCCTGCTGCTCATTTTTAGGATCGGCGTAACGCAGGAAGTACCAGGAGGAGCAGATGAAAGTATCCATCGTATCCGCCTCGCGAGTCGCGGGTCCGCCGCAGACCGGGCAGGTGGTATTCACGAAATCCGGCTCATAGCGCAGAGGGGACTCGCCGGTAGATTTGAACTCCACATGTTCAGGCAGGATCACCGGCAGTTGATCTTCGGGCACCGGTACCAGGCCGTGGTTATCGCAGTACACCACCGGGATAGGCGCGCCCCAGTAGCGCTGGCGGCTGATCAGCCAGTCGCGCAGGCGATAGGTCACCGTGGCCTGGCCCACGCCCTTTTCCTCGATGAACTTGATCACCGCCGCTTTAGCCTCTTCGCCGGGTGTGCCGTCAAATGGACCCGAATTGACCATCGTGCCATAGGCCAGCTTCGCGCCATGCCAGGTCGCGGGATCGCTGGGTTCCTCATCCTCCGGGCGAATAACCTCAATGATCGGAATATTGAACTTGCGCGCGAACTCAAAGTCGCGCTGATCGTGGGCGGGCACGCCCATGATCGCGCCCGCGCCGTAGCCCATCAGCACATAGTCAGCGATCCAGACCGGTACCTGGGCGCCATTGACCGGATTGGTCACATAGCTGCCGGTGAAGACGCCAGTCTTCTCCTTCTCGGTGCTCATGCGCTCGATCTCCGTCATGCGCCGGGTTTGATCGATGTAGGCCTCAACGGCGGCACGCTGATCCGGCGTGGTGATTTTTTCCACGAAGGGATGCTCGGGAGCCAGCACAAAGAATGTCACCCCGTAAACCGTGTCCGGGCGCGTGGTAAAGACCGGGATCTCCTCACTTTTGCCCTCGACCTCAATCGAGAAGCGGATTTCCGCGCCCTCGCTGCGTCCGATCCAGTTATGCTGCATCGTCACCGTTTTTTCGGGCCACTCGATCTCAGAGAAATCCAGCAGTTCTTCCGCGTACTTTGTAATGCGCAGCAGCCATTGATCAATCTCCTTGCGAATGACTGTGCTGCCGCAGCGCTCGCATGTACCATCGGCCAGCACCTGCTCGTTAGCCAGGGTAGTATTGCAGCTTGGGCACCAGTTGGCCGGCGCCTTGGTGCGGTAAGCCAGGCCGTGTTTGTAGAATTGCAGGAACAGCCACTGCGACCACTTGTAGTAATCGGGCAGGCAGGAGATAACCTCGCGCTGCCAATCCCAGGCCGCGCCCATCATCTTCAACTGCTCGCGCATCTTCTTAATATTCGCCAGCGTCCAGGTGTGAGCCTGCACGCCATGTTTAATGGCCGCGTTTTCGGCGGGCAGGCCAAAGGCATCGAAGCCCATGGGCTGCATCACATTAAAGCCGTTCATGCGTTTAAAGCGGCCATAAGCATCAGCCGGAGCAAAGTTATACCAGTGGCCCATGTGCAGATCGCCCGAAGGGTAGGGCAGCATGACCAGGTTATAGAACCCTGGCTTGGGCGAATCGTCGGCAGCGTGGTACAGCTGTTGAGCCTCCCATTGCGTTTGCCATTTTTCTTCGATCTCTTTAGGATTATACTTGGTGCGTGTAATCATGCTTCAATTCCTCTGTTTCTCGCCTGGCCCGGCAACGGGAAAGCGATATAGTCAGGATACGATCAATCGTTCATTACGGTTCGGGTGTGGACGCATAACAGAGAAACGGCAGAACGCGGATTTTTCTCGGTTTGTTCAGGATTTCTCTGCTCTTGGGAATGGTGAGAAAGCGCTAGAGAGCGCCAGGTAGGAGAAGAAGGAGCGGGCCATAAGGAATGAACCATCGGGGTGTATGGATGGTAATGGCGGGCGTATTCACGAATGTTCTCCCTTCTCACCAGATGCAGGTGATCGATCATCTCCCGGGCCAGAGCGCCAGGGAAGACAGCCAGCTTCTCTGCCAGGTTTGTCCTGGCCTGTATGACAGAACAAACGCAAGAAATAATTCAAATGACCAGATGTCTCTCCTGGCGAGAGAAACAACAGATTGATCGAACCAACCGTTGTTGCCCGGCATGACACAAGACAAACAAAAAAGCCTTTCACCCTTGCGGGACGAAAGGACTTTCCGTGGTACCACCCGAATTCAAATCTCAGATAAGGGTAATAACCTGATACTCAACGAGTATTGTAACTGGTGGACCTGAGGGGGCTCGAACCCCTGACCTCATCCATGCCATGGATGCGCTCTTCCAGCTGCGCTACAGGCCCATGCAATCTGAGATATGCACTTATTATACGCGATATCGGGCGTACCGGCAAGTCCTAAAAGCCCGGCATGACCAATGTCTCATGATCAGGTTTTCAGACTTGCTGCTCACAGGCGAGTTCAGCCAATTGTATGTAGCCTCGCAGCTACCGGCTACTCTCTGAAGTGTGCTGGCTTACTACTCCTGCTCACTGCGTCTTCATGTACTATACCACAACTCTTTGCGATTTGCAAATCGCCGTTGAGCGATGGCGTGTGTACGGTGGAGATGAGGGGGCTCGAACCCCTGACCTCGACAGTGCGATTGTCGCGCTCTTCCAGCTGAGCTACATCCCCTTGACGCAAGAGATCATATCATAAGGTTGCGATTCTGTAAAGGGGGTAAAAGGGGAAATTTTTACGAGCTGACAAAGAAGCCAGTTGCTGGCCGTGATCTGATCGGTTTAGCCGGTGGAGAGGTCGCTGTGTGAGCGCTGAAACGCGCGGCGGTAGGCCTGTGGCGAGGTGCGCAGGAGGCGTTGAAAGTGCAGGCGCAGGGTAGCGGCTGAGCTAAAGCCGCAGCAGGCGGCGATATGTTCAATGGTCGCGCTGGTCGTTTCGAGCTGGCGTTGCGCCAGGATGATGCGCTGGCGGAGCAGCCATTGATAGGGTGTGGTGCCCAGTGTGGCCTGAAAGTGGCGGGCGAAGCTGCGGGGACTCATGGCGGCTCTGGCGGCCATATGCTCCACGGTGAGATTTTCGTGCAGATGGGCGGTGAGCCAGGCAAGAGTGGTGCCAAACGGCTCGCCCTCGCTCTGTTCACGCAGAGGAGTCTCGATGTATTGCGCCTGGCCGCCATCGCGGTGGGGAGGCGTGACCATACGCCGGGCCACGGCGGTAGCGATTTCGGCGCCGTAGTCCTGGCGAACCACGTGGAGGCAGAGGTCAATCGCGGCAGTAGTGCCGGCGGAGGTGAGAATCTGGCCATCATCGGTATAGAGTCTGCGAGGATCGACCTGTACGGTGGGATAGCGTTCCGCCAGTTGGGAAGCCCAGGCCCAGTGAGTTGTAACGCAGCGATCATCCAGCAGACCAGCAGCGGCCAGGACAAAGGTACCGGTGCAGAGAGCGATCAGGCGCGCCCCTCGCTGGTAAGCCCGGCGCAGAGTCGCGAGCAGCGTTTCCGGGACAGGAAGAATGCCGGGGCGAGAGCCAGGAATAACGATAGTATCGGCCTCATCGGCCTCTTCAAAAGTGTGGGGAACAGTGAGCAGGAAGTCAGCTGCGCTGCGAACTGGCTGTCCTGCCTCGGCGCAGATCAGGCAGCGATACCAGGGTACGCCCCATTCAGGATGGGCAAAGCTAAAGACCTCCGCAGCTACGCCCAATTCAAAGGGATTGATGTCGTCATAGACCATAATCGCGACGGTACGCATGGCAGTTTTTTGATGCTCCCTGTCTTTTTTGTTGCTGGCAGATCTGTTGCCAGCGTGGCAGAATCGTAGCACATCCATAGATTTCTGCCAAGGTTCTCTGAATTTTTGTTTTTGGCACAGGATGAAACACAGGAGGTTATGCTTTGAAGACATTCATAGAAGACGTGCAGGCTCTTCTTTCCATTACCCCGGAGCGCTGGCAGCGGCTGGTCAGCGCTGTCTCTGCTGATGTGCTGGCTCGTCCGCCGCTTGAGGGAGAGTGGTCAGCGCTGGCCTGTCTGCGGCATTTGCTGGACGCCGAGCACCATATCTTCCCGGTGCGCATAAGAGCCTTTTTAGCAGGGCAGAACTTTGAAGATTTTGATCCGAATCAGCAGCGTGCCGACCTGGCCACCCGGACAGCCAGCCAACTTGTAGAGACCTTCACGCGCGCTCGCCAGGAAAATCTGCTTTTATTTAAAGACATCAAGGACAGCGGCCTGGAGCGCACCTTGCAGCATCCTAAACTGGGCACCGTCACCCTGTCCCAATTGCTGCACAACTGGGCCGCGCACGACCTCATGCACACCGTCCAGGCCGAACGAGCGCTCATGCAGCCCTTCATCCGTGCCAGCGGCCCCTGGCACGTCTTCTACAAGGATCACGAAGTTGAAGAGCCAGTAAGATAATTGATATCCCATCATACGCAGGATTCTTGTTGTGAGTAGAGAAGTACCACAGGCCCGGTATTGGTAATCTCAATACGAGTCAGTGGTACTTCTCTGCTTAATTGTCAACAGATGTTTCAGTGCTTCAGATGCAGCGGTTAGCACTTAACCTTTGTTATTTTGAGGAATACTTCAAAAGGCTCAGAAGGTTTTTATTGCTTGCCTGGTTACTTATTGACATTGAAAAATTAAAAAGGTTATATTTGGTAATGAGCTTACGAGAGTTAGATTGATAGTGTACAGAGGGTATTTGAGATATGGCACTTAACTGGCATACGTTTCCACCAGAGCGACTTTTGAGAGAACAATTTGGTTTACAAAAATTTCATCCTGAGCAGCGTTCAATTATTGAGCATCTGGTACAGGGTAAGCGTGTGCTGGCCATTCAGCGCACTGGATGGGGAAAGTCGCTCTGCTATCAGCTTACCAGTTTTTACTATCCGCATATGACGCTTGTTTTTTCACCACTTAAAGCATTGATGCGTGATCAGTGTCAGCGCTGTAATGAGATTTATCATATTCCGTCAGCGCTTGTAAGTTCGGATTTTTCTCCTGAGGAGAACGACGAAACCTTAAAGAAGGCGACTGAAGGGAAAATCAAGATCCTCTATATTGCTCCTGAACGCCTGGACAATCCTTCCTGGCAAACCTATGTGTTGCAAATGAACATTAGCATGGTTATTGTGGATGAAGCGCACTGTATTTCGACCTGGGGGCATGATTTTCGTCCACATTATCGTCGGATCGTAACGTTGTTGAGTGTCTTGCCAGATAATGTACCTGTGCTTGCGTTGACTGCAACGGCAAATCGTCGTGTCGAGCAGGATATAAAACAACAGGTAGGGATAAATGCAATAGTTAAGCGCGGATCTATGCTGCGTCCTAATCTTCATCTTAATGTAATACACTGCGATGGTGATAGAGAGAAACTGGCTTATCTGGCTGTTCATATTCCAAGGTGGCGGGGATCAGGCATTATTTATACGGGGACACAGAACAGTGCAGAAATGGTTGCTGCATTTTTGCAGCAGCAGGGGGTAAAAGCAGAATATTATCACGCTGGTCGAGAGGACAGCGAACGTCAGCTTATAGAGCAAGGGTTGATGACCAATCAATACAAGGTAATTTGTTCAACGAATGCGCTGGGAATGGGGATTGATAAACCTGATATCAGATTTGTAGTACACTATCATATTCCTGCTTCTCCTATTCACTATTATCAAGAGATCGGTCGCTCTGGTCGAGATGGGAAGGACTCCATATGTGTTTTGCTTTATGATGCCGAGGATTTGAATATTCAACGTCACTTTATCCAGGGAGCTAAACCATCTGGGCAACAATATGAGAAGGTTCTGACCCTGATTAGAAGTGACCCTCAAGGATGGCGCTTGAACGACCTGTTACTCGACACAGGTTTTTCCAGAAATGCGCTGCAAAACATTCTGGTGGATTTAGAAGATCAAGGGTTGCTTCAGCGTATGAAACTAGATGGAAAAACTACTCTCTATAGATCTGGTAATCTGGGAAAAATAGATGTCACCCTGTATGAGAGTGTGCGTGTTCAGAAAGAACTTGAGTTAGCAGATATGGAAAAGTACGCTCAGAAGGATGATTGTTTAATGGATTACCTGGCTTCATATCTGGGTGATAATGCTGGAACTTGTTGTGGCACATGTGGAAATTGTAATCCTCAAAGCTGGATTTCTCTGCCAATTCCTCAGAGTATCTCAGCAAACGTTGTGAACTTTCTTGAACGTATTTTCTTGCCTCGTATTGGAAAACGTGGTAACATAAAACAACCAGTACATGAGGCTGGGTGGGCACTTTCCTATCATGGCAATACCCGCATAGGTAAGCTCGTGCGCGCCAGCAAATATGAAGGGGCTGGCCCTTTTGCCGAAGAATTGGTAGATCGAGCAGTAGAGGTTATACGAACTCGCTACCCGGTTGTAGAGCTTGAAGCTGTGATTAGCATACCGCCAACGAAAAGTGGTAATCTAGTAGAAGATTTTGCTCGACGGGTTGCAGGTAAGCTTGGTTTACCGTATATGTCTGTATTAATCAAACAGCGTACCACACAGGAACAAAAGGTATGTACGAATGCCCTTCAGAAAAAGAAAAATGTAAAAGGTGCTTTTGTTATATCAGACTTTTCACAGATGATGGGGCGTACTTTCCTGATGATCGACGATATTTACGATTCTGGCTATATGTTGCGTGAAGTAGGAGTGACGTTGATGCAGGCTGGCGCGCGAGCAGTGTATCCGCTCACTATTACGCGGACATTGCACTCAGATGATCAGTAAGGAGATTCATATGGCTCAAGATTTGCGCGAGCAGGCTTGTTGGATTACCCTGGTTTTTGAAAGCGGTCTGAGCACGCGGACTGTCAATGATATCCTGGTGGCATGGTGTTACCAGCGGAAGCAGAGCTTGCAGGCTTTTTTCGCGGCTGATGCGCATGTTTGGGCGGAAGTGTGTAATCTCAATATGGAAGCGCTACAAAAGCTTGAGCATGCGCGTGAGAAACTGGCGGCGCAGGCATTTCTGGTTGAACAACTGCACCACGCCTCAATTTCTCTCCTGACCATTTTTGAGAAAGAATATCCTCGTTGCTTGAAAACAGCGCTCAAGCGCAACCAGACGCCTCCAGTGCTCTTTTATATGGGAGATTTGGGCATCCTTCAGCGTCAGACGATTGCTATCATCGGCTCACGCAATGCCAGCGAAAAAAGTCTAATCTTTACTCGTGAAGCTGCTGGTTACCTGGCTGAGCAAGGTGCGAATGTGATTAGCGGAAACGCACGTGGGGTAGATCAGGCTGCTTATGATGGGGCAATCAATGGCGATGGATATACAACGGTAATTTTACCGCATGGTATACGCAAACTGAGCGGAGTAAAGATGCGCGGATTACTGCCAAAAATTGAGGCTGGCAAGGTTCTGGTTGTAAGCCAATTTCATCCTGATGCGCCCTGGATGGTGAGCCGGGCAATGGAGCGCAATAAGGTAGTCACGGGCCTGGCACAAACAGTAATTGTCGCTGAATCCGATACCAGAGGAGGCACCTGGGATGGCGCTAATGGAGCCTTATCCCAAAAGAGACCGCTGTATGTTTGTCGAATTGATGAGCCTGTCCTTCCAGGAAATGAGGCTCTGCTGAAATTGGGCGCTCGTCCGCTTCGCTGGCCATCTACGAATCTGGTCGCTACGTTTGCGCCTGTGCTGCAAGCTTCCCATGAAATTCGCGAAACGCAGGAACGCATATCGACGCCTCCGCCATCGCAACTATCTTTATTAGCCCTGTCCAATCTTTATCAGTAGCTCTTATTACTTTTGGGAACTGATAGATCGTTCAAAGGCAGGACTATCGGGCTATTTGTCTGCTAAACAGAAGAAGAGGGATGGAGCGTAGATGCTTCATTCCTCTTCTTTTTTCGTGTACAGGGCTACGCGGGATTACTCCATCTTGATCCAGCGCTGTTTGATGGCGTAGACGACGGCGGCGGTGCGGTCGTTGACTTCCAGCTTGCGGAGGATGGAGGTGATGTGATTTTTAACGGTCTGGTCGCTGATATCCAGCAATTTGGCGATTTCTTTGTTGCTGTTGCCGCGTGCAATGTGCTCCAGGATTTCCACCTCGCGGCTGGAGAGCGGGCAGGGTTCCAGGGGACGCAGATCTTCTTCAGAGCCGGTAGCCATTTCGCGGAATGATTGCAGGACACGGCTGGCCAGATTAGGTTGAGAAAGCACGTCATCGTTAATCAAGTATTCGCCCTGGCTGACCTTGCGAATGGCTTCGACCAGTTCTTCGGCGGTGATATTGCGCGTATAGTAGGCTGCGGCGCCTACTTTGACGGCCTGGAAGAGCCATTCTTCGCCTTCCAGTTCCGAGAGAATGATCACGGCTGTCCTGGGCGAAAACGTGCGCATTTGCCGGGCGATTTCCAGGATGTCGATTGTGTCGAAAAAGGTATCCAGCAGCGCTACCTCTGGTTCGCGTGTTCGCGCCAGTTCCAGCGCTTCGCTGGCGCTTGTGGGCTGCCCGATGATTTCGCATTCCGCCATCTCTTTGAGTATGGCAATGACACCCTGACGAAAAATGGGCTGTTGCACAACGACCATCACACGTAATGGTTGTTCGCTCATGCTTTGTTTGCGGGGGACCGATGCCAAGTTACCAGCACCACCGCGTCTCCTTCCTGCTTGATGGGATCAACAATATGCTCCAGCATGAGTTCGCGCCCAAAAACGCGTTCCGTGCTGGCGTTGCTGATCTTCTCAGTTGTTTCTTTTCCCTTGTCTATTGTACGGGTTTCTCTTCCTCTCTATCCGAGAGTCCTACTTCTGGGAGTATTGTACCATCAAATAGTACTACCACTCATAGTACCACGTTTGGGAATGTTCTGTGGTCTCCAGTTCAGTTTTTTGTGAGGAGTTTTATATATGTGCTGTGAAAATGCTGCTGGTCGGCTTTTGGCCGGCCAGCTACGATACGTTGTTTCTCCTTCCTGATAATAACAGGCAGTACTTTTCTCTCTCCACCAGTGCCGGGATGCCGCTCAGGATGGTATCAGCCCGGGCGAGCGCGACCTTGCCGATCATCGATACTGGCGATTATACCCTGTCCAGGCGCGGGGAGATCAGAAGCGTGGCGCTTCACCGGCAGGCTTCGCATGTGAGGGTGGCGATCTACCTCTATGTCAATGCCACTGAGGTTGAGGTGAGATGAACTATCAGGCGTCCATGCTCGTTGGCCCGGCTCCTTCTATCGCTTGAGTTCTTATATAAGTATGAGCGCAGCGCTCACATCTGTGTATTGTCAAAAATGGTAAGATAGAATCTCAAGCAAAACCTCAAGCGAGAAGGAGTGGCGGCAATCTGGACACGACGATAGCGAGCACGCTGAAGCAGGCAGCCGGCTTTTTTGCGGAACGAGGAGCGCCGATCTATCTGGTGGGCGGCTCTCTGCGCAATCTGCTGCTGGGTGAGCCGTGTGGTGACTGGGATCTGGTGGTCGAAGGGCAGGGGGAGGGAAAAGGGAAAGCCCATAAGCTGGCGCAGGGACTGGCCGATGCCCTGGGAGGTTTTTATGCGTATATGCACGAGAAGGCCAGTCGCGTGGTGATACGTTTGCCTGCCGGGAAGGAACTGACTCTGGATATCGCTCCCCTGCATGGACAAACGCTGGAGGAGGATTTGCGCGCGCGCGATTTTACCCTGAACGCCATGGCGGCCCCGCTGGCTCCTGTCCTGGCGTGTCTGGAGCGTGCGGACTCGCTGGCCGGCGCCGATGTGCCGCTGGTTGATCCGCTTCACGGGCTGACGGATCTGCAAAAACGCCAGTTGCGCGCGGTGAATGCTGAGGTTTTTCGCCATGATCCGCTGCGTATGCTGCGCGCCCTGCGCCTGGCGCGTCGCTATAACCTGACGATTGTACCCGCGACGGAAAAGCTGATCAGACGTGACGCGGGACTTTTGCCCGAGGTGGCCGCTGAGCGCGTGCAGGCCGAGCTTTTTACCCTGCTGGCTCAGCCAGGGGCGCTGGCTCAATTGTATCGCCTGGATACCTGCGGTTTGCTGATGGTGCTTTTCCCTGAGTTGCAGGCGGCCTGCGGGATGCGTCAGCCGCAGCCCCATTATTGGGATGTGCTGGAGCATTCCTTACAGTGCGTTCACTTCCTGGAAGTCCTGGCGCATGAACTGGAGGCGGAGCCACAGACGCCCTTTGCCTCTGAACTGCTCGCGAATTCTGCCGACGAGGAAGTCTTGCGGGAGATCCGCGTGCTCTTGCGCGAGGGGGAGCAGCAGGGCGTTTTTCAGTTTGCCGAATTGCAGAGCGCGCGCATGAAGCTGGCCGCGCTGCTGCACGATATCGGCAAACCACCAACGTATACCGTCGATGGACAGGGGGGGATTCATTTTTATGGACATCCCCAGGTGGGCGCGCCCATCGCCAGCGCCATTATGCAGCGTTTCAGTGCCAGCACACAGGATCGACGGCTGGTACAACTGGTCACGGCTCATCACATGCGGCCCGGCCAACTGGGACAGGATGGCCAGGTCACGCCGCGCGCTATTCGGCGCTACTTTGTCGACCTGGGACCGACCGGACTCCTCGTCGCGCTGTTCTCTCTGGCCGATCACCTGGCCACTCTGGGACCACAGGCGCGCACCGGTGCCTGGAGCCGTCACCTGGCCGTCGCCCGTTTGCTGCTCACCAGCTACATCCGTGAGCGGACGAAAATTCTGCCGCCGCGCCTGGTGCGCGCTGACGAACTCATGAGTCGCCTGCGTTTGCAGCCCGGTCCCATTCTGGGGCAACTGCTCGAAGTCATTGCTGAAGCCCAGGCTGACGGTTTAATTCACTCGCGCGAAGAGGCCATCTTGCTGGCCAAAGAATACGTCGAAACGCGCGCGCCGTAATTTCCTGCCTCCGTCGAGCTTCAGATCAGGCCGGTGCTGGCAGGAGAGGGGAAGGAAGTTTTTGCGAGTTGACAACCTCGGCTTCATGGCATACGATTACACTGCGCTAAAAAAAGCGAACAGATGTACACCGCAATGTAGAGCATTGTGTGGGAGTTTTTTTGATGCAGAAGGCAATTGCGATCTTGTATCAGGGACGCAAACAGGACACCTCCGAACTTGCTCGTCAGCTCGCACCTCAATTACAAGCACAGGGACATGATGTGCGTGTTGTTGATATGCGCGACGAAGATGAGGAGCAGGCAGATTTTCGGCTTGATGACTGCGATTTCGCGCTGGTGCTTGGTGGCGATGGCACAATCCTGCACGCGACGCGATTATGTGCGCCCGCCGGTATCCCGCTGCTGGGGGTCAATTTTGGGCGTGTCGGCTTTTTGACCGAGCTGGAACCCGACGAGGTGACAGAACATTTGCCGCTTTACATAGAGCGGGATCAGTCCGTCTGGCTGGACGAGCGGGCCATGCTCAGCGCGGAACTGCACCAGGACGGCGGCCAGGAAGAATTTCTGGCCTTGAATGATATTGTGATCGCCCGTGGCACCTGGCCGCGCGTGGTGGAAATCCATATCTGGGTGGATGATTATTTTTATAATAAGACCTACGCCGATGGCATTATTCTTTCCACCGCCACTGGTTCCACCGCTTATAATATGGCTGTAGGTGGTCCGCTGCTCCACCCGCAGGTTGAGAGCAGCGTCCTGACGCCCATTGCTCCGCACCTGGCCTTTGATCGTTCGCTGATCCTGCAGCCGGAAGCGCGCGTGCGCTTGCAGATATTTACCGGCACGCAGGATGGCGTCTTTTCGGCAGACGGCCAGATGAATCGCGAAATCAAAAACGGGGCGACCGTGAACGTGCGTAAGAGTCAGTACACGGCGCGTTTTTTGCGGCGCCGGCCACCGACGTACTTTTATCAGATTATTTCGGCCAAATTAAGGGAAGATTCGTAGCGTCTGCCTGCGGGCGAAAAGGCGCTTTTACATAGTCGATTGATCTTTTAGACGTTGTGCAGTATAATCCTCTCGGTGCATAAGACGTGGCGCCGAGCTGTTTGAGGAAAACTGCGAGGGTACGACGAGTTGCTATGTTACTTGAATTAAACATCAAAGATTTCGCCATCATTGATAGCGTTCACCTGCGCTTAAATCGTTTGTTTAATGTCTTTACGGGCGAAACAGGTGCAGGGAAATCGATTATCATCGACGCGGTAAATGCCTTGCTTGGCGGCAAAATCGGCGCGGAGTTTGTACGAGCCGGCACCGAGCGGGCTTCAGTCGAGGGCATTTTCGCCGTCAATCCTCTGCCTCCTGTGAGAAGCGACTGGCAGCCCTTTGACGATGCGCTGGACGGAGCCAGTAATTTGCTGGAGGCGATTGATCACGCGGAGACGCACGCGCTGACGCAGGTGGCGGATACCGAGAGCGCTGATGCCAGTGTGGCTCTGGCCGCGCTTTTGCACCAGTATGATATCACTCCTGAAGACAATCAGTTGATCCTGGCGCGTGATATCTTTCGCTCCGGGCGCACGGTGGCGCGCATCAATGGGCGCGCGGTTTCCCAGCAGGTGCTCCAGCAGGTAGCGAGCTGGCTGGTCGATATTCACGGACAGAGCGAGCATATGAGCCTGTTGCGACCGGAGCAGCACGTCAATTTTCTGGATCGCTACGTTGAACTGCTGCCCCTGCGCAATCAACTGGCGGCCAGAGTCACCGATTGGCGCAACGGGCGCAAGCGTTTGCAGGAATTGCAGCAGAGCGAGCGCGATGTCAGCCGGCGTGCCGAGTTTTTGCGTTTTGAGATTGAAGAGATCGAGAAAGCGGAATTGCAGCCTGGCGAGGTGGAGGAACTGGAGGCGGAGCGCAAGGTGCTGGACAATGCCGAGCGTTTGCGCGAACTGTGTACGCAGGTGTACGGGGCCATTTCCGGTGGCGAAGGCGTCAGCGATGGCTTTCAGGCCGCGCTGGACCTGCTGCGCCCGGCGCTGCGCTCGTTGAACGAACTGGCGCGCCTGGATGCGAATCTGAAGGAAGAAGAAGATGGGATGGCGGAGGCTATCTATCGTCTGGAAGAGGTCGCGACCAGCATCAGCGGTTATGAGAGCGATATCGAGGATGATCCGCAGCGCCTGGCTGATATTGAGGAGCGCCTGGATCTGATTTCGCGCCTCAAGCGCAAGTATGGCGGGAGCATCGAGGAAATTCTCCAGCGTGCCGCCGAAGATCGGGCCGAACTGGAAACGCTGGTCAATCGCGATGAACTGATCGAGCAGTTGCAGAAGCAGGATCTCCAGTTGCGCCGCGAGATTGGTCAGCTCGCGCAACAGATTTCTGAGCGGCGCAGAGCGGGCGCATCCAGACTGGCGGCGGCCATGGAGGAGCAGTTAAACGATCTGAACATGAAGCGCGCGCGTTTCCTGGTCGAGATTGCCCAGGTGCCAGATCCCAACGGCGTGCCGGCCTGCATCGATGGTCAGGAAGAGACGTATTACGCCTGCGACACCACCGGTATTGACCGTGTGCAGTTCTTGATTGCCCCCAATCCCGGCGAGCCTTTCAAGCCCCTGACCAAAATCGCGTCAGGCGGTGAGACATCGCGTCTGATGCTGGCGCTCAAGACCATTCTGGCCGAAGCTGATGCCACGCCAACTCTGATCTTTGACGAGATCGATTCTGGTATTAGCGGAAAAAGCGGCCAGGTGGTAGGTGAGAAGCTCTGGCAACTGACGCTCAATCATCAGGTCATCTGCGTGACGCATCTGCCGCAGATCGCGGCCTTTGCCGATACCCATTACAATGTCTATAAACAGATATTTGATGAGCGCACCATGACCATCGTCAACGAACTGCGCCCGGAGCAGCGCGTGCGCGAAATCGTGCATATTACAGGAGGAGATATCTCCGAATCCTCCATGAGAAGTGCTGAGGAGATGCTGGCCCGCTCGTATCTCTGGAAAGAGAATCTGACTCGGAGTCTGCCCCAGGCATAGGGAATTGTGCCGGCTGGAGAGAATATGTTTACCGCTTTACCGTCTGAGGTGCAGCGTGAGCTGGCCTCCCTCGCGGAGCAGTATGGGCAGCCGCGTGTGATTTTTGCGCCGCTCGACCTCAGCGAAGGTCTGTTTGATCCGCTCAGCAGTCGGGATCGCTATGGTGAGGTCTGTATGGTCATCCGGCGCCCGGCGGGTACGCTGCTGACCGCCAAAAAGACCTTTTACCCGCTCGACGGTCATCGCCTGTTGACCGGCGGCATTCATCCCGGCGAACCGGTTCTGCAGGCCTTGCTGCGCGAAGTTCACGAAGAGACGGGGCTGACCGTGGAGGTCAGGCGTTTCCTGGTCGCCGTCGCCTATCACCAGGCGGGCGAGGAGCAGAATCCGCTCTTTTATACCTTCGCCTTTCTGCTCGACGAAATCAGCGGAACCCTGGGCTCGCTTGATCCAGACGAGCACCTGGAGTATTTCCGCGAAATTGCTCCCGCTGATTTGCCGGAGCGCGCTGCCTTTCTCGATCAGCTCGCCGATGTCTTCAGCCCGGACCTCCAGGCCAACTGGGCGGTCTGGGGTCGCTTTCGCGCCATTATCCACCGTCACGTCTGGGACGCGCTCCAATAAAGACTGCTCGCGCCAGCGCCGCAGGTGCGAGCAGTGAGAAACCCCTGAACCAAAGGTAGAGGATATTGCAAAATTCCTGGTGGGGCGTGCTATAATATGCCCAGTCAATGTTCTTGCTGACAGAGACCATGTGTTTGCCTCTTTTCCACGTATTTACGGTTTAAGAATAAAGGATACATATCCATGGGTAAAAAGCTAATGAGCACTGTGCTGCTCTTTATCGTCTTTATCGGCTTTCTCTGGTGGGGGTTATCCATGTTGTTTGGGCCTCACGGAGACCCTGAGTCGATTGTCTATGCGCTGCTGCTGCTGGCCTGCGCCGGGTATGCCCTGATCTCGCTTTTGCTGCTGCCGCGCAAAAAAGAGCGCTAAAAACGAAACGACATATCCATGGCTGAGAACCCACAGAGCGAGCGGGTGTCTATCGCTGTCCCCTCTTTGCGCTTCGCGACCGCTGAAGATATCGCGCAGATAGACGAGCTGGACCGTTTGAGCAATTCGCCCACCCGCGATATCCATCGTGATATGGAAAAGTATTTTGGTTCGGTTGATCCATCCACTCATGAGCAGACGTTGATTTTGCTGGCTGTGATAGGGGAAAAGGCGGTGGGGAAGGCTGAGCTGATGATTGCGCCTCAGCGGGAAGGAACGGTCGGCCAGGTTGGTTACATCAAGCGCGTGATTGTTGACCCGCATTTCCGTGCGCATGGCCTGGCTCGTCGTATGCTCCAGCACCTGATTGATTACGCGCGTAATGATCTGCATCTGCAATCGCTCGATCTGCATGTCTGGGAAGAAAACCACCCTGCTTTGCGTTTATACCAGGCGCTTGGTTTTGAGGTTCAGCACCGCGAACTGTATCTCAAGCTCACCCTCTAAAAAGTGCGCCGGTATCTCGCCGGCGCATTTTCCTCGGTCAATTTGTGACGAAATTCCCGCGCATCTCGTCTTAATATCTGGCTGGAAGCGAATCCTGATGACTTTTTCAAGGGGGGAAAGGACGCTTCCGAGTGATTCCGGGGGGCGACGAAACGCCCGTTTCTAACCTCGCGTTTTGACCAGCGATTTGCTCTGCGCTTGAGGTAGACCCCAGAAGTGTTGCAAGGTGTCATGATGCGGTAGAAAGCCGCCAGTTCTTGCCGCCACGCTATAGGAGGGGAGCGCGACCTTATGGAACAGCAGCTAGAGTTTCCGCGTCCATGGGTAGATACTGTGCGTAAGCAAGTAAAAGCTTTACGCAGCTTTCACATTTTATCCGCCTTTTTCGCTACAGATCGGTCGCCTGATAATCGGCAAGTTATTGATATTCAGCGCCGGGCCTGCTGGATTGGTCTGGCCTTAATTCTGCAGGCGATTAACGAGGGCTTAAACCAGATTGAGCCGCGCTGGTATGCTGCCCATGCGCCCTGGATCAAACCCTGGGTTGGCACCATGGCTTTTTGCCTGATCCTGGGCAGTTTTTTTATGATGTGGATGGCCTTTCGTCCTACGACCTTGCGCCGGCAGACGCGCAGAGTGCAGCGCCATCCCTATCTCTGGCAGCGAGTGGTGCTGGTGCTGGCCTTAATTACCTCGCTAGCGGGGGTGATTGAGTTTGGGAGAGGCGTCTACCTGGGTTTCTTCGCGCCGCCACAATATACCAATGATGGAACATCGCTGGATACCAATGCGGCCATGGAACTGTTGCAGGGGCACAATCCGTATGCGGACGCGGATATTGTGAAGATTGCGCGCCTGTTTAAGATTGATCCCACCTGGACCACGCCGTTGCGCGTGGGGCAATTCGCCAATCGCCTGAATTATCCCACGGCTGACGAACTGCGCACTGTCCTGGATACAGATAATAAATCCGGCAGTTCTATCGAGTTTGAGGCCAGGGTGAGCTATCCTTCGTTGTCCTTCCTGACCCTGGTGCCATTTATCTGGCTGGGTCTGTACAATGTGCTGCCGCTTTACCTGTTGAGCTATCTTGCCCTGGTGATGCTGGGCTGGCGTGTGGTGCGGCGAGAAATGCGGCCCTGGGTTGTCGTCTTCGCGCTGGCGAACATCTCCATGTGGTCTTCGGTGGTCGGGGGCAACCTGGATGTCATCATGATCCTGTTTATTGTCATGTCCTGGCTCTGGCGCGACCGCCGCTGGGTTTCCGCGCTCTGCCTGGGTCTGGCCATTGCCTGTAAGCAACCGGCCTGGTTCTTCGTGCCTTTCTACGCGGTCCTGATTTTGCGCACGCGCGGCTGGCGCGAGGCGATCTCTCGTCTGTCCGTGGCTGGCGCGGTGATGCTGGCGCTGAATCTGCCATTTTTCCTCTGGGACCCGCAGGCCTGGCTGGCTGGAGTAATGGCCCCGATCAGCGATCCGATGTTCCCCATGGGGGTGGGTATTGTGGGACTGGTTGGTTCGCCGCTGATTCATAACTACATGGCCAGCCTGGTCTATTCGGTGTTGGAATATCTGGTGTTCTATCCGCTGTGCCTGGTCTGGTACTGGCGTCTGTGCAAGACACATCCAGAGGCCGCGATGTTGCTAGCGGTGCTGCCCCTCTTTTTTGCCTGGCGCAGCCTGCCGTCGTACTTCGCCTGTGCGGCTTTCCCGATGTTTATCCTGCTGGCCTCGCGTGGCAATAGCAGTCGGGGGAGTCAGCCGCGCAACACGCCCATCATCCAGGGTCCGGCTCACGGTCAGCCCGATGAAGTCGTGCGCCAGGCCACAGAAGTGGCGAGGGAACGCGAACTGGCCGCGCTGGTCTGAGGAAAGAAGCGACGAAACGGCCAGGAGAGTAGGGGTGCCCGCTCTCCTGGCCGTTTCGTCGCTTCTTTAGAGGAAATGCAGCAGAGGCATTTGCTCGACGCCTCTTGCGTGTCGTGATACAATCCTGGGGATAACGGTAGAAATGTTTTCGACGGCATTATGTGCTGGTACCTTTCCTATAAAGAAGAGATAGATTATGGCTGCGAAAAAACAGGCTCCTGCTCAATTGTCGCAGGAAGATGAGGCCAGGATTCAGCAGATCCTGGGCCGCAGGCAGACGCTTGCGGAGGAACTCCACGCGTGTACCAGTCGCCCGCAGGCTGAGGCGTTGCTGGCTGACGTTTTTTCGGCTGGCGAAGTCGTTCAGCTGGGCTTGCTTAAAAGTCTGGTGCAGGCTGGCGACACCGACGCGGCTGATGTGCTGCTGGCGATGCACGAACTGGCCCCGGAGAAGGCGGTGCGCAAAGAAGCTCGTCGAGCGCTCATTCAACTGGCGGGCGCCAGGGTGGTTCCCAGCTGGACGCCGGAGGCTGAGCAGGCTGCGGTCGGAACTCCTGTGGTCGAGAATGCGCCGCGTTTCTGGAAGGGGCTGGTCTCCGAGATGCGCGATTCGGGCGAACTCCAGGTTATTCTGGCCTGGGAGTATGGGCTTGAATATGGTGAGGTGCGCATTATTTCATTCCTGGCAGATTTCTGGTCGGAGGGCGTGAAGGATTTTTATACAGATACAGGGACGAAGCGCTGGGCGGAGGATCGCCTGCGCTCCGCGCAACTGGCTGCAGGTAAAGAGGCCGACCCGGCTGATGGACCTCCGCCTCGCTTTGTGGAGTGTACCCTGGCCGAGGGACGCCGTTTGCTCAACGAGGCGCTGGAGGTCAATCGCTGGCGCAAAGTGGAGCCGCATAAAGAGTTTCGCCAGTATCTTCCGCTGATTCAGAGCTTGATTCTGCACGCGCAGGATGCCGGTGAGGATCGCGGACTGACCTTTATGAGACGCGGCGAGGAGCCAGATATGATCGCGGCCAACTTCGCCGGCGCCTGGTCGATGGGCGATTATGGCCTGTGCTATGACCTGATGACGCCCACCAATCCTGTTCTGGAGGGCCGTTCACGTGATGAGTGGATCGAGATGCGCCGCAAATGGGCAGACGAGGCCCATCCAGCTCGCTTTGAGGTCTACTTCCTGCGTGAGCGCGAGAAGGCTCAGCAGTCGGCGCTCTGGGTGCCCACATCCGTTTTGAGCGCGCGAGCGATCAGCGGCAAAGAGATAGAGTTAAGCTGGTCACTGGCTCTGGCCGAGACTCCTTTAAGCGGGACACTGCCGGAAATGCCCATGGGGACGACAGTCTACAAAGAGACAGGGCGCCACTGGTTCTGGACCTCCTACAACCTGGAGCAGGAGAAAGGCGAGTGGCGTATCGCGCGCATCAAAGACGAGGGCGTTGCCGTCCAGGGTCTGGGGCAAGAAGAACTGCGCCAGCGCATTCAAGAGCATGAAGAGGCCATGCAAAAGATCATGCGTGAGCATCAGCCAAACGATCCCGGCTCCGAGCAGTTTTATGATGAGCTTGTCTGGCGTATGTGGAAAATGCTGGCTCTCTATGACGCGCTCCTGGTCCAAAATCCGCTCGATAAGAATCTCTATGAAGAGGGATATGGTCGCGCCATGAGCGTGCGAGCGGTTGAGCGCGCGGCAGTCTATGCCGAGGAACTGGTCAGGCGTTTCCCCAGCGATCCCGATGCGCTGATTGCCCGGCAACGCCTGGCCGCCGTCAAGGTCGCGCTGGCCGAGCGTTTCTCCTCCATGGGACTCATCGAGCAGGCGCGTCCCTTTATGGAAGAGGGCGAGGAGCTTTTGCGCGGCTCTCTCAGCGAACAGGAGCCGCTGGGCTATATGCTGCTGGCCGAGCTGCTCATGAATCAGGGCAAGTTTGACGAAGGCGAGAAACAACTGCTGACCGCGCGTGAGCTGATCCAGGAGCCTGAACAGAAGGCGGAGGTGGAATTTAACCTGGCTAATCTGGCCATCAATCGCGAGCGCTATCCAGAGGCACAGGGATACCTGGAGCGGCTGGCCTCGCTTGCGCCCAATTATCCGTCCATCTGGTACGCGCTGGGCTTTGTGCATCGCAAACAGGAGCATCACGCCGAAGCCGAACAATACTTCAGACGCGCCATCGAAGCCGACCCGACAGATGTGCGGGCCTATGGCGACCTGGCCGCGCTGTTCCTGGAACAGGAAGAGTTCAACCAGGCTCGTGATATCCTGGCCCAGGGCATTCGCGCCCTGCCGCAGTCCGCGCACCTGCGCGCGCTCATGGCGATGGTCTACATCGAGAAAAAGGATCGCCGCCGCGCTCAGGAATATCTGAGCGAAGCCGAGCGCCTTGATCCTGAACTGGAGATACTCCCGGCGATTCGCGAGGTCATGAAAAAGCTCTAATGCGAGAAGAACGTCCTTTCACCTATCATATAGTTACACTTGGAGCGCTGAGCCGTGAGGGGTTGGCAAGCGCGGAAATCCGCGAAACGGGCCAGGACGGCGAGGAACGCACTGTCGTCCTCCAGGTGCCTGCCGGTTTGCCGGGCGAACGCGTCACCATCGCGGTAGAGCCGCCAGCGCAGCCGCCAAAGCGCCACAAGCGCTACTGGAAGCCCTATCCGCGCCGGGTCGAGATTCGCGAGATTCACGAAGCCTCGCCTCTGCGCGTCGAGGCGAACTGCCCGGTTTTTGGCGTCTGCGGCGGCTGTCAGCTCCAGCATATGCAGTATGAGGCGCAGTTAGAGTGGAAGCGGAGCGTGGTCGCGGAACTTTTGCGCACAGTCGGACACTTTGAGCAGCCGCCGCTGCTCGCCACCGTCCCCTGTGACGATCCCTGGCATTACCGCAACCATATGCGCTTTTCGGTCAATCGCGAAGGCCAGCCGGGTCTGACCGCGCGCGGCACCCATCGCGTTCTGCCCCTGGGGCACTGTCCGATTGCTCATCCGCTGATCAATCGCGCCCTGCCCATTTTTAGTCGCCAGGTCAACCCGCGTCCGCAAGTTCTGGTGCGCTGTGCCACCGCGACTCAGCAGATGTTGATTCAGCCGCAGCAATCCGCCGAAGTAGTGGCGCAACTGGCGGAGGAGGGCATTGACGTGCGCGGCGAAACGATGGATGAGCAGTTGCGCGGCGAAACCTTCCGCATTCGTCCCAGCTCGTTTTTCCAGACGAACACCGCGCAGGCCGAGAAGATGGCGCAGATGGTGCTGGATGGCCTCTTCGCCTCCGCGCAAAGGGAGGGTATTCAGAGCGCAGAGCATCCCCTGACCGTCCTCGATGCCTATTGCGGCGTTGGCACCTTTGCCCTGATGCTGGCCCGGCGAGCTGGCAGGGTCATCGCCATCGAAGAATCGGCCAGCTCGATCAAGGATGCGCGCTGGAATTTGCGCGCAGTGGAGAACGTCGAGATCATGCAGGGTAAAGTTGAAGATCTGCTGCCCACGCTGGCCGAGCGACTGGATGGCCTGGTCATCGATCCGCCGCGCGCGGGCTGCCAGCGTTCTGTACTGGAGGCTCTGGTGCGCAATCCCGTCAGGCGTATCGTCTACGTCTCCTGCGACCCCTCAACCCTGGCGCGTGACCTGGATATTCTCTGCCATGAATATGCGACCTATCGCCTGCATTCAGTGCAGCCGCTGGACATGTTTCCCCAGACGGCGCATATTGAGAGCGTAAGCATTCTGGAGCTTAACCAAATACATGAGTAATCTGAAAACACCTGTCGAAATTCTCCTCGCTTCGACCTCGCCGCGCCGCCGGCAGATCGTCAGCCTGCTGGGGATTCCCTGTGTCACCGCCGTAGCCTCCGATGGCGAGGACGAGGCCGAAAAGCGCTATCGGGGCGTGCCGGAGAACCTGGCGGAATGGCTGGCCAAGTACAAAGCCTCGGTCGCGCTCAAGCTGCCCGCAGCTGCCGGGCGCCTGGTTGTCACCGCCGACACGACGGTATTACTGGACAGTGAACTGCTGGGCAAGCCGCGCGACAAAGCCCACGCGCTCCAACTTTTGCAGACCCTGCGCGGGCGCTGGCATCACGTCATTACCGGCGTGGTGGTGAGCGCGATTATTGACGGCAAGACGATCATGCGCAGCGCCAGTTGTGTCACCCCGGTTCTCATGCGCAACTACAGCGACGAGGAGATCGCCGGCTACATCGCCAGCGGCGATCCCATGGACAAAGCGGGCGCGTATGGGATTCAAAATCCCATCTTCCAGCCTACCGAGCAGATTGACGGCTGTTATCTGAACGTCGTCGGACTGCCGGTGTGTACCCTGACCGAACTGCTGGCGGAATTTCAGGTCTATCCCGCGCGCCAGCAATTTCGCACAGACAGCGCTTGCCCATGGTCGGAAAAGTGCCTGATCTGACGAGAGGTCGTTACGCGCCCAGTCCAACCGGCGCGCTGCACCTGGGCAATCTGCGCACAGCGCTGCTGGCCTGGCTCTTTGCGCGGGCACGCGGCGGTCAGTTTGTCCTGCGTGTTGAAGACCTGGATCGTCCGCGCGTCGTCGCCGGAGCCAGCGAGCAGATGCTGGAGGATCTGCGCTGGCTGGGCCTGGATTGGGACGAAGGACCGGATACAGGCGGACCTTACGCGCCGTATACCCAGAGCGAACGCCTGGATCTGTACAGCGCTCACCTCCAGCGACTCCAGCAGGCCGGGCTGATCTATCCCTGTTACTGTAGTCGGGCCGAAATCGCGCGGGCCGCCAGCGCGCCACACGGCGAAGAGGGACCGCGTTACCCTGGCACCTGCCGTACTCTCAGCCAGGCGCAGCGTCGAGCGTATGAAGCTGCTGGCCGGCGTCCCTCGCTGCGCTTCCGCGTTGACGATGAGCGGGTCGTCGTCTTCACCGATCTGCTGGCCGGTTCCTGCCGTCAGCAGGTGCAGCAGGCGGTTGGCGACTTCATCGTGCGCCGCTCCGATGGCATCTTCGCCTATCAGTTCGCCGTGGTAGTCGACGATGGCCTGATGCGCATCAATCAGGTCGTGCGCGGCGCCGATCTGCTCTCCTCAACCGCGCGCCAGATCCTGTTATTTGAGGCGCTCGGCTTTCCCATACCCACCTTCGCCCATGTACCCCTCTGGCTCGACAGCGGCGGCCAGCGCTTCTCCAAGCGCATTCAGAGCGCCGGCCTGGCTCCCCTGCGCGCCAGTGGCGTCACTCCCGCCCGGCTTGTCGGGCAGCTCGCCGCCTCCTGCGGTCTGGTCGAGCCAGGCGAAGCGCTGAGTCCCGCGCAACTCGCGCAGCGCTACCAGGGCAAAACCATAACGGTGAAATAAGTCAGGGCAGCAGATCCAGGAGCATTTTCGGCTCCACAACAAATCGGGACCAGCCGGCTTTTCCGTCAGGGTGGAAGCGCTGCCCATAGAGCGGCTCTGGGAGCAATTTCCCTCCGCTGGCCGGGGGAGCGGATCGCTGTGATATAATACCACTTACATTGATAAACACAGATACAGAGCGAGCCTGAATGGCCGCCTTTTCTCATTTCCGGTGGTATATCTTTGAGTGGAAACGTTATTATGGCCGTAACAGAACCCACATTACGCATCATTGCCGCCATTGCGATAGTCCTGGCTGGTCTGGGGATTGGCCTGTGGCTACGCCGCTGGCTGGTGCTTCGCCTGAAAAAGACGGTTCTGGACAACTGGCTGGTCCAGATTTTTGGCTTCATCGTTATTCTGATCGTCCTTGTCATCGCAATGGGTATTGCGGCGGGTGTGGCGACAAATGATGGACGCCTGCTTCAGAGTATTTTCAAATTTACAAATACGAATCAGGTGGACATTCTTTTGTGGGGGAAGAACAGCGCCCTCAGCGTACTGATTATTCTGCTGGCGGTAGGGGCGGCGCGCACTTTTTCCAGGTTGATGGTGCGTGGCGTTGGCGAGCATCGCCTGGATCTCAATCTGCGTGTGCTCATCCGGCGTATTTCCTATATTATCGTGCTTGTGATCGCGGCTTTCTGGATACTCTCGATCTGGCAGGTGGCCATAGAATTGCCAGTCGCTGTGCTGGGCACGCTGACCGTCGCCGTGACGTTTTCCGTGCAGGACATCCTCAAGGATCTGGTCGCGGGTCTGTACATCCTGGTCGAGCATCCTTTCTTCATTGGCGATCAGATCAACATCGCTGACTATACCGGTCGGGTTGTGGCCGTGGAACTGCGCGCCACGCGTCTGCGCCTGGTCAGCGGCGAGGAAGTGACCATTCCCAACGCCCTCGTCTTCGGGGGCGTGGTCATCAACAATTCGCGCTATACCGAGCGGCGGGCCACCCTGGTCATCACGCTGCCCCTGGAAGGCTTCGAGCGCGACGAGACGCCGGTACAGATTGTCAACTGCGTCAAGAGTCAGGCGGAGATCATCGAAAAGCCCGAACCGATCATCACTGTCAGCGGGATAGCCGGCGAGCGGGTAGAACTGACCCTACGCTTCTGGGTGGCGAACGGACAACTTGCCACTGTCACCGAAGTGGTGTATGCTTTGCGTAAACTTTTTCCCAGCGCCGATTTGTCAGTGAAAGAAACCGCTGGCGATATTTAACGTATATAAGAGCAGAAGAAAACAGACTCGTGGAGAACTGGTTCTTCAGCTTGCTGAGAGGCGAGGTTTGTCTTGGCGAATCAGGGAGATTCACAGGGACCGAGGGCAGGAGAGCCGGACGCGGGGACGCCGGGTGTGGAGGAGACGAGTGCGAGAGAGCAGGGTGTGGAGGGGATAGGTGCGGCAGAGGTAAATGCGCGCAAGAAGCGTATAGGCGTGCTGGGGGGAACATTTGACCCCATCCATTATGCTCACCTGGCGCTGGCCGAGGATGTGTATCACGAATTAAAGCTGGCGCGTATCATTTTTGTGCCAGCGGGTCAGCCGCCGCACAAGATGGGGTATAGCATCACGCCGGTTGAGCAGCGCGTGGCGATGCTGGAGCAGGCCATCGCCGCCAATCCGCATTTTGCCCTCTCGCTGGTCGATGTGCGCCGTGCTGGACCATCCTATACAGTAGATACGCTGCGGCTCTTGCATGAAGAACAGGGAGCTGACAGTGAACTCTACTTCATCATTGGCGGCGATAGTTTGCGCGATTTGCCGGGGTGGTATGATCCCGCAGGCGTGATTGCCCGGGCCATGATTGTCGCCGTCATGCGGCCAGGATATGCCGAACCGGAGCGTTCCAGAAGCGCCTTGCTCGCGCGTTTGCCGGGGCTTGAGCAGCGTTTGATCACTGTAGAGGGGCCGCGCATGGATCTCTCCTCGACGGATCTGCGCCAGCGAGTCGCGACGGGGCGTCCCATCACCTACCAGACGCCCGAAGTTGTTGAAACGTACATTCTTCAGCACGGTCTGTATCGACCGCAGACTGACGAAGATAGACGAGGATGGAAACAGAGAGATGCCCACGCCACCAATGCAATTTGAGCTAGGGGATCGTTTACGCTTACGCAAGCCTCATCCCTGTGGGAGTTATGAATGGCTGGTCGTGCGCCTGGGGGCGGATCTTGGCCTGCGCTGTGTAGAGTGTGGGAGGCGCGTCCTGCTGCCGCGCGCGGAAGTAGAGCGCCGCACACGTGAAATTGTTTCCCATGCCTCCGACACCACCATCGTCCCGCCGCTACCTGAGAAAAAGGGGTAATATTCGTGGCCGGGCTAAAGGGAACAGAGTCCGGCAGACGCTTCGCTGCACGGACGCGCGTGAAGCAATCAGATGCGTATCGTCTGAGCGTATATCTGTTCCCTGGCTTCCGGCGCACCTGGCGCCGCTTTAGTTGGGTGCGATATCCATGCGCCCGGTGTGGCTCATTGAGGAGTTACTTATGGCTGGAACTGCCCCTCGTGGTGAGGGCTTTCTGACCCTCTTGCGCAAGAAGAACTTTTTGCTCTTGTGGCTGGCTCAGCTTATCTCAATGACGGTGCTCAGCGCTTCAAACTTTGCCCTGATTATTTTGATTGATGATGTCACCAGTTCAACGACCCTGATCGGCGTGGCTATGATTGCCTTTAGCTTGCCGGCAGTCTTTTTTGGCGCACCCGCTGGCGTTTTTGTGGATCGGCGCAATAAGAAACGCGTCCTGTTCTATAGCAACTGTTTGCGCGCGGTAGCCACCTTTGGCTTTATCGTTTCGCTGCTCATTGATCGCACGCAGCTTTTGCCCGCGTATCTGCTGACCTTTTTGATCTCCGGCATTGGTCAATTTTTCACGCCTGCCGAAGGGGCGAGTATTCCCATGCTGGTCAGCGAGGATGAATTAATACACGCGCTTTCGCTGTTCCAGGTGACGTTTATGCTCTCGAATGCCCTGGGCTTGATTATTCTGGGTCCGTTAATCTTGAACCTTCTGCCTACCTTCACCATCTTTGGCCTGACCATCAGCTCGATTGTCTCGCTCTACTTTATCATGGCTGTGCTCTATCTGGTCTGTGCTGGTCTGATTGCTCTGATTCCTTCCCATAGCTTTGCCGAGCCTGGAAAACGCAGCACCGCCACGGGTGTGCTGGCGGCGGAATCGCTGGGCGCATTGCAGACCATCTGGCATGAAATGGTGCAGGCCTGGACCTTTATTCGGCGGCGTCCCTGGCTGTTCGAGTCGGTCGTGCAATTGTCCTTTGCCGGCGTGCTTCTGCTCTTAATCGGTCAGCTCGCCGTACCCCTGGTTCATGATCTGCTGAAAATGGACGCGAAATTAATGCCCGTGGTCTTCGCGCCCGCCGGCATTGGCCTGGTGCTCAGTTCGCTCTTTATGCCGCGTATTTCCAAAGCGCTCGGTATTCGGCGCACGATCTTTATCGGCTGCGTGGCCCTGGCGCTGATGATTGTCCTGCTGCCGCTGACAACCCTGCTGACACAGCAGATGAGGCAGAATGGTATGCGGGTAGATGCGCTCCAGGTCGTCGTGGTGGATGTGATCATGTTCCTGGCCGGCGTGGCGATTAACTTTATCAATATTCCCTCCAGCACATCCATGCAGGAGCAGACGCCTGAATGGATCAAGGGCCGCGTGCTTGCCCTCCAACTGGTCCTGTATAACGCCAGCTCCATCCCGGCATTGCTCTTGATTGGCTGGCTCACCGACCATTTCCAGTTGTCCATCGCGATCTATTTCCTGGCCTTCAGTATTGCCGTCTTCGGCTTCTGGGGCGTGTTCTATGAACGCAAGCGGCACCCGCGTGCCCTGGAAGAAGAGGCCGATGCGCAGGAGCAAAAAGCAGCGGAAACCATCAACAGGTAACGGGTGGAAGATTGACGTTTGGGCGTTCGAGTGTCTACAATGAAGAGTATACGCGTGGATTGTGCGTCAATAGTGCCGCGAGGAGATAGGCATGGACCCGGAACTGAAGAAGCAACTGGCTACCTATAGCCCCTGGTTTTTTATCGCTGCCGTTTTCGTGCTTTTCGCGCTGCTGCGCCTGACACGCGGCGGGTTACGTCGGCGGGTGGATCGCATTGGCTATCATCTGATGGGAGAGCGCGGGCAACTGGTCTGGTTCTGGCTGAACGCGCCAGGCGTGATCCTGCACGAATTGAGCCATGCCCTGATCGTCCTGCTTTTTTATCCCTTTGGTTTTCGCATTTCCAGCATCACCTTTTTTCGCGTCAAGCCCAAAGTCATGCAGCCCGCCGGTGGACGCCTGATGCGCGGCGCGGGGAAGATGTCGCTGCAACTTGGCGAGGTGCAGTATGTGCGTCCGCAGGGCAAGACCATCAGCCATATCGGCGATGGTTTGAGCGCCATCGCTCCGCTTTTTGGTGGTCTGCTGGCCTTTTATTTCCTCTACTGGGTAGCGACCGGTAATACGCTCCTGGAGGCGCTGAGCAGTCCTGATCATCTGCATCTGCTGCGTCCAGGCTGGCCCTGGTGGACCCTGACCTTCGCGCCGTACCTCATTCTGACTGTGACTTCGGAACTCTGGCCCAGCCACCAGGACTGGAAGGGCGCGCGCTGGCTGCTGGTCTGTCTGCTGATCCTGGGAATCGTCGCCGGCGTGTTGTGCTGGCTGAGCGGCCTCCTCGTCTTTGATAACGCCCTTCTGCTCGGCGTGGCCAGCGTCTCAAACGCGATTAATTTCGTCCTGCTCATTCTGCTGGCCCTCGATGTCGTCTTTTTGCTCATCGCCGAGGCGCTGGCGCGCGTACTTGGCTGCGCATAGCATCTTCTGCCCGGCTCGTGGCCTGCACGACTGCGTTGGGCAATAGTTTTCAAGCAAGCCCACGGAAGACGCCGCGCGAGGTATCTTATCAGGAAGCTCGTTGGCAAACGATACCCGGCGTTTTTCTCGTAGCGTCTTCCGTGGGCTTGCTTGAAAACTATACTGGAACGCCGTTCAAGGTGATGATGGGAGGGGGATTACTTCCACTCCAGGTGCCATTAAAGCCGAAAGAATAGGATCCGCCAGGGGGTATTTCCGTACACACGGTGGCCGCCAGAATACTGCCGCTCTGGCTGAAA
>DASZXF010000544.1:0-4793 GCA_035546055.1 Ktedonobacteraceae bacterium | reverse complement strand
GGCTGGCCTTTCGTTTAAACCTTGACCAACTACCAGAAGCGCCAGCCGCAGACGAGCAGGAGCACGATAAGCAGCGTCATGTCTGTTATTGGCCAGGGCGACGCCTCTACTGGTACTCGAAGATGTACCTGGCGGCCATTTTCGCCGTGATGGGGCTTGATCGCTTATTGCCTTAAACATCTTCTCTGCCCTTTGTTTGCCCCGGTGGCGGCCTCCTCACATGCAGGTGAGGCCGCCGCTTTTCGTCGCTCTCCCCTGCTTTACCAGAGCACAGGTCAACTCTGCAAGCGAGCGGGCGCTTGTCCTGGCGCGGGTTGTGGGGTATGATGCATAAGAGACAATCCTTGCGCAACCCGCTCAGGAAACGTTTTGTCTCTCTTTCTTAATATTCAAAAAATTCCATGTAAAAATGAGCCGGAGCAATGAAGCAGGCAACATCGCTGTATCCTTGCCGATATCCATTCCCCGGCACGCTCAAGCTGACGCAGGCGAGCGGCTTTTCTCAACTGTAGAGCTAATAACCGCTCCTCCGCCTGTGCAGGGGAGAGCGCGCGACACGTAGGATAGCTAACGTCTGGAGGAACATCTATGACCACATCACCGCACGCAACCGAGACGCAGACCACCACGCTGACCTCGCCACAGGGCTATCAGCCCATCGAGGATTACGCGGTCATTGGCGATCTGCACACCGTTGCCCTGGTAGGGAGAAATGGATCGATTGACTGGTGTTGTATTCCGCGTTTTGATTCGCCCAGCGTCTTTGGCGCGCTGCTGGATGCGCGCAAGGGCGGTTTTTTTCGCATCTCGCCAGTACTGGCGGATGGGGTCAAATGCGGACGCAAGCAGCTCTACCTGCCGGAGACGAATATTCTGATTACGCGCTTTTTGACCGAGGACGGCATGGGAGAGATCACTGATTTTATGCCGGTCAAGGTCAGTCGCGTGGTGGATCATCAGCACAATATTATGCGTTCGGTGTCGGTGGTGCGAGGAACCCTGACCTTTGAGGTGATCTGTCGTCCAGCGTTTAATTTCGCGCGCGATCCGCATACGGTGAGCTTTTACCGGGCCGGGGCGGTTTTCGAGAGCCAGTCGCTCCAGCTGGGTCTGTATACCGCTGTGCCGCTGCGCGACGATGGCGAGGGAGGCGTGCGCGCGGTCTTCACCCTGCACGCCGGGGAGTCGGTCTATTTTCTGATGGAAAGCGCGCTGCGTGGCAAGCTGGAACCGCGTTCGCATGGTCAGGCCGAGTTTCGCGAGGCTTTCCAGAAGACGCTGAACTACTGGCGGCGCTGGATCTCGCAGTGCCAGTATTCCGGGCGCTGGCGTGAGATGGTCCATCGCTCGGCCCTGGTGCTGAAAATGCTGACCTATTCGCCCACGGGGGCGATTGTGGCCGCGCCGACGACCAGTCTGCCGGAGACCATCGGGGGGCCGCGCAACTGGGATTATCGCTACACCTGGCTGCGCGATGCCTCGTTCACCCTCTACAGTCTGCTGACGCTGGGCTTTACGCAGGAGGCCGAGGCCTTTATGACCTGGCTGGTGGCACGCTGCCATGAATTGAAGGAGAACGGCTCGCTGCAACCGATGTACACGATTGACGGCAAGCACGACCTGACCGAGATCAGCCTGGATCACCTGGAGGGCTACCGCCAGAGCGGTCCCGTGCGCATCGGCAACGGAGCATATCGACAAAATCAACTGGATGTCTACGGCGAATTGATGGACGCGATCTATATCTACAATCGCTACGATCCCATTTCCTACGATTTGTGGCACAACCTTTCGCGTCTGCTGCAATGGCTGGAGCACAACTGGGACCAGCCCGACGAGGGCATCTGGGAGGTACGCGGAGGCAGTAAAAACTTTGTCCACTCGCGGGTCATGTGCTGGGTGGCCTTTGATCGGGGTCTGCGCCTGGCCCGTCAGCGCGGTCTGCCCGCGCCGGTGGTGCGCTGGAGCGAGACCAGCGCGAGCATCTACGAACAGATCATGCAACAGGGCTGGAACGAAAAGAAAAAGAGCTTCGTGCAATACTACGGCAGCGAGGCCATCGATGCCAGCGCGCTGTTGATGGTGCTGACTAAATTCGCCGGGGCCAACGACCCGCGCATTCTCTCCACCATCAACCGTATTGCCAGAGAGCTGACCAGCGATTCCCTGGTGTATCGCTACGATCCGCTTCAGGCCGCCGATGATGGTCTGGGCACCCTGGAGGGCACTTTCAGTCCCTGTAGCTTCTGGATGGCCGAGGCGCTGGCCCGCGCGGGCCGCGTCGAGGAGGGCCGCCTGATGCTGGAAAAAATGCTGACGTACAGCAACCACGTCGGCCTCTTCGCCGAAGAGGTCGGCCCCACCGGCGAAGCTCTGGGCAATTTCCCCCAGGCTTTCACTCATCTCTCACTGATCACCGCCTGCTACAATATCGACCAGGCCTTGAATAAAGTTCACAACGCAGGAACGCCTCAGTCTACGCGCTTCTGAGCGAAAAGCAGAGCGAAACAGACGCCACCAGGCAGCGATGAACCTGCCTGGTGGTGCCTGTTTATACATCATGCTATTTCCTGATACAAATCATCCGACAATATTGAGAACAATGAACGAACAAAAAAGACGAGAGACTACACATTGATCAGTAGGTATGGTAGAATAGAAGGAAATACGGGCACGGATCGGATGTATCTGGCAGAAGCTATGCTTTTTGGGGCAAAAGATTTGCCGCATGGTTCACACA
The DNA here is from genome assembly GCA_035546055.1 of Ktedonobacteraceae bacterium. Lineage (GTDB taxonomy): Bacteria > Chloroflexota > Ktedonobacteria > Ktedonobacterales > Ktedonobacteraceae > Paraktedonobacter. The sequence goes on along the minus strand of DASZXF010000544.1, from coordinate 2,053 downwards.
CACGGACAGAGGGTTGTCCGTAATGCCTATGCTGCTAGTGGAGGGTAGACCTTTGCGCTATATCAAGAGCTTCGCGTTTTTCCTGCTCAGTTTACCTGCGACCTTACGTTTATGGATTGTTGTTCTCTGCACGATTGGCGGTCAATTACTCTTTATTTTACTGGCTCCCCTGGAGCAAAACCCCTGTGTGCTGGCTATTCCTGTCGTCGTCTCCGCCTGGTTTTACCGCACACGCGGCATGCTGATCTGCCTGGCGACGATGATCTGCATCACCTGGAGCTTTTTCTGGATCAGCGGCTATCATGTCTGGCGCCGCCCTTTCCTGATGGATTTTCTGATCGGGGTGCTGGCCCTGCTGGTGGTTGGCCTGTTCATCAGCGCGCAACGCGATTCGTTTGAGCGCGCGGAAGAAAGCAAGCGGCAACTGGCCAGGGCATTTCACGAAGAGCGCCAGTTGCACCAGGCCCGGCAGCAATTTCTCCAGAATGTCAACCATGAACTGAAGACGCCGCTGACGGCGTTGAGTGCCTGCCTGGAGTTGCTGCAACAGCAGCACGAGTCGCTGGATGGCGAGGCACGCTCTGGCCTGATCCAGAATGCGGTGAGCAGTTGCGAAGAATTGCAAATCCTGACCGGCAATATTCTGGAGTGCCTGGAGATGAATGATCAGCGGGCGCAGACCGTTCAGCCCAGAGAGATGCCGCTGGGCGAGACGATTCGCGAGATTATCCACCAGGCCGATCCGCGCTGGTGTCTGGCCGAACGGGCCCGCCTGGAAATCGCCGAGGACTTGCAGGCCATGGCTTACATTCAGTATTTACGCCAGTTATTGCGCAATCTGCTCTCCAACGCGGTCAAGTACGCGCCGGGCCAGCAACCTATTTTGATCAGCGCGCGGCGCACCAGTAATCCCACCACTTTGCAACCGGAAATCTGCGTCAGCATCAAGGACTGGGGGCCGGGCATTCCATCCGATGAACTGCCTCACCTCTTTGGCCAGTTTGTGCGCCTGCAACGGGACGCGCTGGGCGAAATACGCGGCAGCGGACTGGGCCTCTACATCAGCAAACACCTGGTCGAAGCCATGGGCGGACGCATCTGGGTGGAGAGCAGCGGCGTTCCCGGCGAGGGAAGCTGCTTCAGCTTTACCCTGCCCGCCGCGTCCTCTCAGAGCGGCCTCACGCTCGGTAGCCTCTCCAGCTTTTCCCTGGCCTGATCCTCCACCGTCCCCCGCCGGCGGAGAATCAGAGGATGAGCTGAAGGTTGCTGTTGAGCAACTGAGCGGCGATCTGCGGCGAGACGTTGCTGATTACCACGCCCTGGCGATTGATAAAGATGGGATCGGGCAGCGAGGCAAGCGTGTAGTGAATGGCTGCCGCGCCCTGCGTGTCGAGGGCCAGCGGATACGTGATGCCGTAATCCCGCAAAAGATGAAGATGCTCCAGTGCCCATGAAAGGTCAAAGGCGTGAGGGACAAGCGGGCAGGTTGATTCGGTGTGAAGAAAGAAAGCAGGTTGGCTGATGCAAAAGCGACGACCAACACGATGTACTCCCACGCGGCTCTGCGTAACCCTGCCGCTGCCGCCGAGCATTAACGAGCAATACTATACCGATAGCCAGGGACATCGCAAATTGACCGCCGTGGCCCTGCGCTATAAGGAGAATGTGCGCAAGCTGATGCTCGATCTTGAGCGGCGCGGCGTACTGCTGACCTCGTTTCGCCAGCGCATGCGCACCTGCTACCTGGCTCTTTACATCGAATACTATTTTGAAACGCCCTTGAAGCGCGACCTCGATAATGGCTTGAAAATCACCCAGGACGCCCTGTGCAGCAGTCTGAGCGCCAATGATAACCGTATCGTCGATATCCACCTCTCCAAACGCATTCGCCCGCTCGATCCGCACATGTACATCGAAATAGATACGCTGGATGACTGGGAATTTGACGAGGAGTACGTGCTGGAAAAATAGCGGCCCGGGTATTTCAGATCAGCACGCAAATATCAGTCATCCCCACTTTTTCCAGCGCCGCCAGGGCGCGTTTCCCCTCCCC
>DASZXF010000543.1:0-10241 GCA_035546055.1 Ktedonobacteraceae bacterium | reverse complement strand
GTGACCGAGAGATATTGTTCAACCCCTTCCAGCGAGGTCACGGTATCGGCTAGCAGAATGCTCTGCTTCTCTGGCAAGCGCTGGCGCAGGGTGTTGACGAGATTTGTGCTGTGCCGCCAGTCGGGCAGGATATAGCTGTAGGCTTGCCAGTGGCTTGCCGGGTCGGCGCTGCCGCTCAGTTGGGCATAAAGTTCGTCAGTGATAACGACGTTGATGATTGACGGGCGCCCGTTATCCGCGCCCAACCAGCTGTTAATCACGCCCGTATCGCGCTGGCCCGCGACCTGCAAGGCCAGACTGGTTTTGCCGATGGTCAATTGAACGTGCGAGTATGTTCGCTGGATATAGCTGCTGGGCATGTAGAGATAGATCTGATCATTCCCCGCCAGTTCGTCGGCGCTTTGCTGTGTACTGGCCAGTTCGGGATGGGCGCGGAACTCGGCCTGTTGCAGATGTTTGAAGTTGGACAGGGAGAGCACCGAGACTGATTGCTGCAAACCCTGCCCCGACATGACGCCTGTCAGCAATGGCGTACTGAGCATTTCTTGCAAAGTGAAATGTTCGCGCTGAATCTCCTGCTGAATCTGCTCCGGCGTCAGCGCGGTTGGCGTGACGGCGTTGACTACCAGTTGGAGCGCGAACGGCTGGGCGCGGATTTGCGTTAGCTGAAGCACCTGCATGACGCCAAAGACCGCCCCCATACCGGTCAGCACCACCGCGTTGAGAACCGTCACCACGGTCAGCATCCGCGCGTAGTCACGCATACGATGGGAGAGGCGAGCTACAATCAACAGGCGCGTGCCGGGGATGCCCGGGCGGCGCAGGCGCTGGAGCAGCATCACCGCGCACTGGCTGAACAGCAGATAGGTGCCGCAGATGGTCAGGCCGATGATAGGAATGGCCGTCACGACAATGGTCAGGCTGAATTGTAACGCCATGTCATAAGCAGCGCCAATGCAGAGCAGGCCGAGCAGAGCAATCAGCCAGTTCGCACGCGGCGGCTTCTGCTGAGTTCGCGCGCCAAGCAGGAGAACACGCGGAGTACGCCGGGTTACGCGCAGCGAGATCCAGACCGCCTCAAGCAGAAAGACGGAGCCGAAAAAGATGCCGGTGGTAATAAAGGTCGTGGACGGAATGGCGAACGGGATGGCCGAGGGCAGATCGAGAATAGCGCTCATGGCCAGCAGGAAGAAGTACGAGCAGATAATGCCCAATCCCAGACCAGCCACCAGCGCCAGCAGACCGATCAGCAGACTTTCATAGAAGATCAGCCGTCCGATCTGGCGCGGGGTTACGCCCAGGGTGAGCAGCAGCCCGAACTCTTTATTGCGCGCCCGCACCAGGGCCGCGTGGAAGTAAAAGACAAAGAAAATGGCGAACAGAGCCACAATTACGCGGAAGACAACCAGTAGTTCGCTGGCCAGGGCCGAAAGCTGCCCATGCTGCACTGCGGGATTATCGACAAAGGCGGTAAACATGGTAAAGACGGGCACCGCCAGCAGAGCCGCCAGCAGGTAGCCCAGATAGCGGCGCAAATTGCGCAGCATATTCCTGGTCACGAGGTTACGCCAGTTCATGAGTACCCTCCAATTGCGCCAGGGTGTTGAGAATGCTCTGAAAAAACTGCTGCTGGCTGCCGCTGCGCTGGAGCTGGGTAAAGACGCGCCCATCCTTGATAAAGACCACGCGCTGGCTGTAGCTGGCCGAAAAGGGATCGTGTGTGACCACCAGAATCGTCGCCTGCTGCTGTACATTCAACTTCTGGAAAAGTTCCAGCAGCGAGCGGGCCGAAGCCGAGTCCAGGTTGCCGGTTGGCTCATCTGCCAGCAGCAGACGCGGCTGATGGATGACCGCGCGGGCCACGGCTGCCCGCTGCTGCTGCCCACCCGAAACCTCGTAGGGGTAGTGCCGCATGTGTTCGGCGATGCCCAGAAAGTGCATAATCTCTTCGACGCGCTGCTGAATCGCCTTGCCGGTCTGTCCATCCAGGCTGAGCGGTAGAGCCACATTTTCGGCCAGGGTCAGGGTGTCCAGCAAATTGAAATCCTGGAAGACAAAGCCCAGGTTGCGCCGACGAAAAAGCGCCAGTTCGCTTGCCTTCAAGGCAGCCATATTCTCGCCCTGCAACCACAATTCTCCGCTGGTTGGCCGATCCAGACCGGCCAGCAGATTGAGCAACGTGGTTTTGCCGCTGCCCGATGGCCCCATAATGCTGATAAATTCGCGCCGGGCCACGTCCAGGTCCATGCCATTCAGCGCCCTGGTCACGACCTTGTTGCGCTCATTGCCAGATATCTTCGTTAATCCCTGCATGTGCAGAATAATTTCCGGGCGCTGGGACGTTCCGTCGGCGAAGGACTGAGCGCCTGCGCTCAGCGAACCTGCCGTCTGTGAATACTGTTGCATCGTTCTTTTTTCCTCATTTTTGCATAGTATTGCCTGATACATGCTTCCAGGAGCTAAGTAGACTGTCACACTCCATCCGCAAAGTGCGCCGCCTGCGGCGGCGCGGGAAGAGAGGAAAGGCGGGGACGCCCCGCTCCCCGGCAAAGGGCTGCCGCCCTCTGCACTCCTGCCTGGCTTGCCTTTCGTTTAAACCTTGACCAACTACTAAGCTGGTCTCATGGTAAAGGAAAGATCTAAACGAAAGATAAACATATGGCCGATTCAGGTCTGTGCAGGGCACAGTTTTGGAAAAGTTTATCTTTTTGGCATATGGTATGGTTGAGTGAAAAGGTTGGTTCTGCGTAGACCAGCAGAAACGATGAGCATGAGTCTGGAGAAAAACAACAGGTGGGAGCAAAACAAAGCGAGGCCCGCGTCCGTGGCCTGATTCTGGTGGTTGACGACGAAGATGAGATTGTGCAATTTGTGCAGGATGCGCTGGAAGACGAGGGTTACGCGGTGTGCTGCGCCTTCGATGGCACACGGGCGCTGCAACTGGCCCGCCAGCAGGCGCCGGACCTGGTGATTCTGGATATCATGCTGCCTCTGCGCGATGGCTTCTCCGTGTGCAAAGAACTGCGCGAGGAACTGGACGTGCCGATTCTTTTCCTCAGCGCCCGGCAGAGCGACGCGGACAAAATCCGGGGCTTTAGCGTGGGCGGCGATGATTATGTGATGAAGCCATTCAGCATCAAAGAACTGGTCGCGCGCGTTGAGGCCCATTTGCGCCGCCAGCGGCGGGGTCAGCAGCAGCAACAGAGCGCGCAGCGGCAAACCGCTCGCCTGAACTACGGCGCCCTGAGCATCGATTTCACTTCCTATGAAGTGCGCTATACCGATGTTCTGCTCCCGCTGACGCGCAAAGAATTTGAGATTGTCCAACTGCTGGTCCTGCACCCGCGCCAGGTCTTTTCGCGCGAGGCCATCTATGAGCACATCTGGGGCATGGACTCGCTGGGCAACACGGAGACTGTCACCGAACATATCAAAAGAATTCGTCGCAAATTAGCGCATTGTGATCCCCGGACCGAGTACATCGGCACCGTCTGGGGCGTGGGGTACAAATGGGAACTCAGCACATCCGTTTAACTGGCGCCCAACCGCGCCGCCATCGCTCAAGCTTTCGCCGCCTGTTTGTCTGGTACTGCCTGGGCATTCTGGCCGCGACATTTCTCCTGACCTGCTGTGTAGAGGCACTGCTGCTGATCTGGATTATCCTGGTCAATACTGGCAGAGTTCCCTGGGTGCATAACATTGCTTATCAGTTCAACATCTTTCTGCTGTTTGCCAGCGTTCCCTTCATTGTGCTGGGCGCGGCCATTTTCTTCTTTGCCTGGCTGATGGGACGCAAGATCAGCCAGCCCGTCTCCGAACTTATGAGGGCGGTTGAGAAGATTCGCCACCAGGATCTCAACTTTACTATCACCTACAACGCGCGCAACGAGCTGGGCGATCTCTGTTCAGCTTTTAACGATCTGCGCCGTGAACTCCAGTGGTCCCTGGAGCGTGAATGGCGCAAGCAGGAGGAGATGCGCACCATGATCGCGGCGCTTTCGCACGATCTGCGTACCCCCGTGACCATTATTCAGGGCCACATCGAAGGTTTGGCACGCGCTGGAGCAGGAGAAAAGCGCAATCAACGCCTGGAACGTTACCTGCCAGTGCTGGAAGCCAGCAGCCAGCGCATGACGCGCCTGCTCAACGATATGCTGCTGGTTTCAGCGTTGGAGCAGACCAGCTTTATCATTCAGCCGCAGCCTGTGGCGCTCGCTGAGGCCTTTGAGCGTAAAGCTCATGTCTACTGCCTCCAGGCCACGGCCCAGGAGATCGCCTTTTCCTCCTGCCATCAGCTCGCCCCGGATACCTCGCCTGTGCTGCTCGACTGGCACAGAATCGAGCAAGTGCTGGACAATCTTTTTGAAAACGCGCTGCGCTACACGCCCGCCCAGGGGCACGTGAGCCTGATCTGCACGCGGGAGACGCACGCCCTCAGTTTTATCTTGCGCGACACCGGCAGCGGTATTGCCCCGGAAGACCTGCCCCATCTCTGTGAGAAGTTTTATCACGGTCGTCTGCAACCCGGCGACCGACCCCACAAAGCCTCCGGCCTGGGCCTCTATATCTGTAAGCTCCTGGTTGAGCAACACGGCGGCAGCATCAGCATTCAGAATCACCCGGCGGGCGGCTGCGAAGTAAGCGTTCACATACCGCTCCCACAAAATTGAGGCCATTTCAAGTAACGAGAAGTCAGTTTTTTGTGGGAAGACTGGAAAAAAGCTTGTTCTGGAGCGCGAGCGAAGGTTGAATCGTGTTGGGAAATGAGAGGGATCGAACGCTTCTCGTTGTAAAGCAAGCATCAGCGAACGAGAGCACACCACGGCGTTTTACGCCTCATGGTCCGACTTTCCCTCCAAATAACACGGAAGGGAAACAATCTCCATGAAAGCACGAGGAATCAGAAGCGGCGATGCGCAGAAACCGCTTATTCCACACAGCGAACCGGTCTCTGGCACCGGAACAGCCGAGGCAGCTCAATCTTCCAGTTCCAACGGGTTCAAGCGCTTCCTCAAAGTGCTGGGACCGGGCTTTATCACCGGCGCCTCCGACGACGATCCCTCGGGGATTGGCACGTACAGTTCCGCCGGGGCATCGCTGGGCTTCGCACCTCTCTGGCTGGCGCTGATCACCTTCCCACTCATGGCTGTCGTGCAGTTCATCTGCGCCGAAGTGGGACTGGTTACAGGTCGCGGCTTATCCGGCGTCATCAAACGCCATTATACAGGCTGGATACTCTACCCGGTCGTCATAGCTCTGGTGGTGGCGAACACCATCAACGCCGGAGCTGATATCGGAGCCATCGCCGCCGCTATTAACCTCCTGGTGCCCGCTCTGCCGATTGTCGCGCTGATCGTGCCTATCGCCGTGGTCATTCTGATCCTGCAAATCTGGGGCTCCTACCGGCTGATTGCCAACATCTTTCGCTGGCTGACCCTTTCTCTACTGGCGTATATTGTCTCGGCTTTCTTCTCCCATCCAGACCTGTCCGCCGTGTTCAAAGGGACGTTTGTGCCCACTTTTAGCTGGGACAGCACCTTCCTGGCGACGATCATCGCCATTCTGGGCACGACCATCTCCCCTTATCTCTTCTTCTGGCAATCAGACCAGGAGGTAGAAGAACGGATCAGCATGGGACGCACCAGGCTGGCGCAGCGCCAGGGAGCGAGCAAAAAAGAACTCAAGACCACCGGCCTCGATGTGGGAATAGGCATGTTCTTCTCCAACATGGTCATGTACTTTATCATCCTGGCCACCGCAGCCACGCTTTTCAAGGCCGGCAAACACGACATTCAATCGGCCACCGACGCCGCCGCCGCCCTGCGTCCCCTGGCGGGCAATGCCGCCAGCTTGCTCCTGGCCATCGGCCTGATCGGCTCCGGCTTCCTGGCCGTACCCGTGCTGACCGGTTCAGCCGCCTACGCGCTCTCGGAGGCCTTTGGCTGGCAGTCTGGTCTGGAGAAGAACTGGCGCCGGGCCAAACAATTCTATGCCATCATCATTGGCGCGACCCTCATTGGTATGCTCATCAACTTTGTGGGCATTAATCCCATCCAGGCGCTATTCTGGTCGGCGGTCATCAACGGCCTGCTCGCTCCGCCCTTGCTGATCCTGCTCATGCTTATCGCCAACAATCGGCGCATCATGGGCAAGCATGTCAACGGCTGGAAGCTCAACCTGTTCGGCTGGCTGGCCACCCTGCTGATGACCGCCGCCGCCGTCCTCTTCTGCTTTATGCTGGTGACTGGCCAGCAATGATCTTACGCCTGAGACGCGAAGGTGACGGGCTGGATCGGCTTCAGGCCGGCCTCGATTTCCTGGCGGTGTGGCTCAAGGAAGGGCGGCAGAGCCAGGGTTTCGCCGAGCTTATCCGGGTCTTCGTCGGTGGCGAAGCCGGGGCCATCGGTGGCAATCTCACAGAGAATACCTCCCGGCTCACGGAAGTAGATCGAGTGGAAGTAGAAGCGATCTATAATCTGCGTGGGCCGCCCGCCAGCTTCCGCGATGCGTGCCTGCCATTGGGCCTGTTCCTCTTCATCGGGCGTGCGGAAGGCCACGTGATGCACGCCGCCAATCGCGGGCCGACCAAAGGGCAGATCGGGACGCACCTCCACATGCACTTCTGTGCCAGGGCCACCGCGACCAACCTCGAAAATGACGATTTCGTGCCCCTGCGGACTCTGATAGCTGCGGGCACGCCGGAAGCCCAGCACCTCAGTCAGCAAGAGCGCGGTGCGCTCCAACTGTTTGACTGTAAAGCGCACGCCGTAGAGGCCGCGAATAGCCATTTCAGCCGGGACCGGGCTTTTCGGCCAGGGAATGCCTTCGATTTTGCCCTCGTCGTCCAGCAACTCCAGGCGTTGTCCTTCGGGATCTTGAAAGGCCAGCACCGCGCGTCCATCCTCCGGGCGCACGCGCACACCCTCGTGCTCCACCCCGAAGCTGTCCAATCGCTCCGCCCACCAGTCCAGCGCCGCACGTCCGCGCACGCCCAGCAGCATAGCCGAAATTGTACCCGTACCGTCGCGCTTCGGACCCGCGTTGGGCCAGTCGAAAAACGTCACCTCTGTCCCCGCGTGCCCGCCATCGTCGGCGTAAAACAGGTGATAGGCCGATACATCGTCCTGGTTGACCGTTTTCTTCACCAGGCGCATACCCAGCACATGGGTATAAAAGGCCACATTCTGCGAAGCATTACCGGTAATCGCTGTGATGTGATGAAGTCCACCAAGCTGCATAGTTGTCCTCCTTTGTCTCCTCGACTCACCAACCAGCACCTGACCGGTCGGCATATTATCTTTAATTTAAGATATTCTACTTCAAGATAACCATCACGTTTGAGGATTTATTCCCTTTGGAAAGTCGCCTGCGCGGCCAGGCCGAGCTTTTTGAGGAGCGCGATAGCCTGGGCCTTTTCCTCGTCGGTCAGACCCTCCGTGGCCGCGCGCAGCACTGCCGCGTGCAGGGGAAAGATCTGCTTGAGAAGCGCGGTGCCCTCCTCGGTCAGTTCCGCGAAGATCACGCGGCGGTCATTTTGCGCTGGTCGACGCACCAGCAGTTGTTTTTGCTCCAGCTTATCCACCGAATAGGTGATATTGCCGCTGGAGATCAGGATCTTCTCGCCGATCTGTTGCAGAGGCATCGGCCCTTTGTGGTAGAGCAGTTCCAGAATGCCGAACTCGGTTGGATTCAGTCCATAGCGCCGATGGTCGCGGGTCGCGTGCGCGTTGACCCAGTTGTATGCACGCGACAGCACTGTAAACAGTTCCAGCGCTTTGTCGCCGCCGCTCTCTTCCGCAGACATAGCCTGTTTCTCCAATTCAGCAATTATCTCAAATTTAAGATAAGTATAGAAAACGGGTGCCTGGATTGTCAAGATAAGCGTGCTCGACATCTGGCCCTGTCTTCTGCTATGATAGCGGCGGTTTTGAGAGCGGCGGTCTGTTGCCGAGCATCCACAGTCAAGAGAGACAGGAGCGATGAATCATGGAATTGCGTGGCAAGCGTGTCTTAATCATGGGTCTGGGCCTGCATGGCTCTGGTATCGCCTCGGCGCGTTACGCGGCCCAGCAGGGTGCGCAGGTGCGTGTGACCGATCTGCGCCCGGCGGAGGTGCTGGCGCCGAGCATAGCGGCGTTGGAAGGGCTGCCCATCGAGTATATTCTGGGGCAACACCGCGACGAAGATTTCGCCTGGGCCGAGATTGTCCTGCGTGTGCCCGGCGTGAAACGCACCTCGCCCTATTTGCGCATCGCCCGTGAGCATGGCGCGCAGATCGAGCAGGAGATCGCGCTGTTCTTCAATGCCTGCCCTGGTCGCATTATCGGCGTCACCGGCACACGCGGCAAGACAACCACCTCGACGCTGCTCTATGAACTGGTCAAGGCCAGTGGACAGCCCACCGTGTTGGGAGGCAATGTATCAGGCGTGGAAACGCTCTCGCTGCTGCCCTCGATCACGCCGCAAACGCAGGTCGTGCTGGAACTCTCAAGCTGGCAACTGGAGGCGCTGGAGCCGCATAAGCTGAGTCCGGCGGTGGCGGTCATGACCAATATTTACCCCGACCACCTGGACACCTACGATGGTATGGAGGATTACGCCGCCGCCAAGGCCAACATTTTCCGCCACCAGCGGCCCGGCGACCTGGCCGTGTTCAACTACGACAACGAATGGACGCGCCGCATGGGCGAAACGGCTCCCGCCGAACAGACGTGGTTCACCAGCCTGGAGCGCGGCGGCAGCTTCCGGCGCGGCAGTTCGGATCTGCTGCCCTTTGCCTTCCGCGAAACCGTCCTGCCTGGTACGCATAACCTGGAGAATATTCTGCTCGCCACCACCGCCGCGCGCCTGATGGGCATTCCTGACCAGACGATTGCGCGGATCGTGCGTGAATTTCGCGGCGTGCCCCATCGTCTGCAAGAGATCGCCGTCATCAACGGCGTGCGCTACATCAACGATACGACCAGCACCACGCCCGTAGCTGGAGAGGCAGCCCTGCGCGCCTTCAACGGTCCCATCGTCCTCGTCGCCGGGGGCAACACCAAGCACCTGCCCCTGGCCGGCTTTCCCGCCGCCATCGTCGAGCGCTGCCGCGATCTCATCCTCCTGTCCGGCAGCGGCACCGATGAACTGCTGCCCGCCCTGGAGTCCGCCGCGAGCGCGCAGAAGCGCGCCAATCCGCTGCGCGGCACCTTCGACAGTTTTCCCGCCGCCATGGATGCCGCCGTAGCCCTGGCGCGTCCCGGCGACACTCTGCTGTTCTCGCCCGGCTTTACCAGCTTTGGTATGTTTCTCAACGAATTTGACCGGGGCGATCAGTTCGTCGCCTATGTCTCCTCCCTCGCGATATGAGGCATTCAGAGAGGAATAGCCTCAAGCGCCTCCTCGACTGCCGATCTGCCAAATTCGTGAACCAGGGCGTAATAAAGAGCAGGTCCGGGAATAAAAGGTTGATGGGAAGAGGCAAAGGAAACAACATCTTTGGGAGTAAATGGAATGGGGAAGATACGCTGATTTTCAAACTTATCCCTGACACCATTATCCCAGCGATGCAGGAGTTTTTCGCTGCTGCACTGTACTTTGACCATGCCGGTTAATCCACGTAATGCGTATCGTGTATTAACTCCAAAGCTTAAAAAGGTGATGTCAGAAACAGAAAAATCAATCTGCTCTTGCAGACCTAACTCTTCAGCCAGTCCACGACAGGCGCAGCGATAGACATCAGGCGCTTCTCCATCGGTACCCTGATCAGTTGGCCTGCTCAACCCTTCGACCACGCTGGTTTCGTAGACGCCAGGTGAGCTTCCTACGTGCTTGCCCCTTTGCGTAAACAGAGTATACCCATCGGACGTGATAACTGCCAGCACCACACCAAAGGAGTGAGAGAAAAAGGGAAGAGGCTCAAACCAATCGACATTGGCGAGGTATTTTTCTCGTAATAAGGGATCTTTCAGGCCCATATTTGTAGCCAGGAAAGTGTAATAATCCGAAGGACGAAACCATAAATCGAGCGTCATATCCTCACGTGCCGCATCTCGCCCGATCACAAAGCGGTCAAGCTCGTAGAGTGGCCCATTCCAAAAGAATGGACGGCCCTGAGCTTTATTTTGCTCTTGCTCCCGCTGAATATGTTCTCTCCTGGCCCGGAGTTCTTCAGGAAGTTCTCTGGCAAAGGGGAGATAGTGAGAGCGAATGTGCTGAGGCAAATATGCCCTTTCGCCATCTCCATCGAGCGTCTTCCA